>JBCCQC010000022.1:0-15611 GCA_039024535.1 Chloroflexota bacterium | reverse complement strand
GGCGGCGCTGCCAGATACCCTCCACCCACGGCAGCCCCGGCAATAATGCCCACGCGCAGAATATTACTGAACACCGGGCCACCGCCACGCCATGCGATACGCTTCTGTGTAAAAATAATGGGCATGGTGGCAATAAACGCGGCCAGCAAAATCACAGCAAAGCCCAGCCCACGGAACCCGCGCAGCAGTGGAATCACGGTTTCGTTCAAAATATTGTTGAGCGTGGGAATAGTCGTGGCGACGTTGGTCACGTACGCATACTCGAACGTGAAGAAGTCAAACGTGAGCAGCAGCGCAAAGATAGCGACCCCGAAGAATATCCACAGGCCACTGACATTGCGTTCACGGTCGCCCTGTGGCCGGATAATCCACCACCAGATCATGCTGGCGGTGAACTGCGCCACGACAAATCCCAGCCCGGATATAATCCCTTCGAAGCGCGTTCCCAGTACCAGCATCAATGCCGTGAGCAGCAACCACACCCAGCCACGCACCGTCACATCAAACAGGCCAATGATCTGACGGGCAAACAGGCGTGTATTGCCGAGAATGGGCAGCAGCGTTGCCACGACCAGAATCGGGACGATGGTGGTGTAGTCCACGCGGGCACGTCCGGCAATCGCGTTCGGTAAACTCAGCAGCGCGATTTGCAAAAACAGCAGTGCTCCGAATCCAAATCCACCCCAGAACGTAACGAGGCCGCGTTCCCGTGTGCTGGCCCGCCGCTGCGCAATGAAATTGCCAATGCTGAGGATGAGCGCCGCGAAAAATAACCCCAGTTGCACCGGGAAATATGCCTCTGACCACGAGGGGTCAAGCGTATCGCCAGCCGCCCGGAACAGTTGATCGGCAGCGAAGGCGATCAGGAACATGTACGGGAATGTGGTGGGCCGGTGACGCGCAATCATCGCAATGTAAAACAGGCCGCCACCCACTGCCAGCGCAGAAGCCGTCGCGCTGCTGATGTCTGTATCGGCAACCATGAGGGTGCGCCCGCCTGCCGTGACCAGTGCCGAGAGAATCAAAAATAGGCGAAACCGCCCCACAAATACCGAAAACACCGGCACGAACAGTATGTAAATCAGAAACGTGATTTCCTGCGTAACGATTGCCGGATCAATAAAGCCGGGGCTGTCGATTACCTGCGGGATAGCCTCCGGGGGCAGCAGGCTCACCAGCGACGCACTCGCTACCCGGCTGTAATACGTCCCGATGAGGAAGCGCAGCGCCTGCACAAAAAACAACATCAGCAACGCGCCTTCCAGAATGCGAAAAGGTTGTGCATCTATACCAGCGGCTTTTAACAATCGGCGCATGTAAATCCTCGGGACGGTTCAACGGATATGACAGGAATGCGAAATAGACTAAACGACACCCTCTGAAAATGAAATAGCGAGCAAAACTGTGGGCCAGTGGTGTACGCTGCCTGTTTAATGTTAATATTAGATGAGTGTTCAGGCAAAATTCATCAGGAAAAATTATATGAGCAAAATTATCGGTATTCTGACAGCAGGGGGCGACACCCCCGGCCTTAATGCAGCCATTCGCGGTGTGGGGAAGGCGGCCATCAACAGCTACGACATGCATGTGATCGGCTTTCGTGACGGGTTCCGGGGGCTGGCAGAAAATCGCACGGTGCAACTGAAAGATAAGCTCTCCGGTATATTGACCGTTGGTGGCACGATTCTGGGTACCAGCCGCGATAAGCCCCACAAAATGCCCATTGGTGGCAAAACCCTGGATATGACCGATGCAATTGTGGACGTTTACAACCAGCATCATCTGGATGCGCTGGTGTGCCTGGGTGGTGGCGGTACGCTGAAGAACGCCTACCGGCTGCATCAGAAGGGCCTGAATGTGCTCACGCTCCCCAAAACCATAGATAACGACGTTGCCGGAACCGACATGACTTTCGGGTTCGACACGGCCATGACTATTGCCACCGAAGCCATTGACCGGCTGCACAGCACGGCACACAGTCACTATCGCATCATCGTCGTGGAGATTATGGGCCACAACGCTGGCTGGCTGACGCTGGGGGCAGGGCTTGCCGGTGGTGCAGATGTCATCCTGATTCCAGAAATCCCCTACAGCATCGACAGGGTTGCAGAGTCGATTCTGGATCGCCGCCGTGCCGGGAAACACTTCAGCATCGTCGCAGTATCCGAAGGTGCAATGTCAGATAAGTTGCATCAGCAGTTGCAGGCAGCAGAAGAGCGTAAAGCTGAGGCGAAAGAGCAGGGCGATAAAGATGAGAAAGATGCAGCCAAAGCGGAAATTGTTGAGTATGAGGAAATGGCATCCGAGAGCACAGCGCGTCTGTCAAGGCAGCTTGAGGAACTGACCGGCCTTGAATCTCGCGTGACGATTCTGGGGCATGTGCAGCGCGGGGGCACTCCGTCGCCATTAGACCGATTGTACGCAACGCGCCTGGGAACTGCCGCAGCCCGACTGATTAACGATGAGGTTTACGGTGTGATGGTTGCCATTCGTGGCGACGGCATCGAGGCTGTGCCGTTTGAAGAGGTAGTGGGCCAGCGGAAAAACGTTCCACCAGACCACCCGTGGGTTCTTTCGGCTCGTAACGTGGGCACATCCTTCGGCGATTAAGCCTTTTCGAACCGCCCGTGGAAGCACTCCTGACACATGCCGTAGCGGTAGTCACCTGGCAGAATTTTGCCACACTGTGAACAAGACTTCACGTTCTTGATGCGCTTGAGCAGCGCCTCGTCAATACTCTCTGACCACTGACGGCGCTGTTCACGTACATCATTCAGGCGCTCACCCAGTTCCTTGAACTCTGGCCGGTGGGCCAGCCACATGTAAATATCCGCACACGCGATGCAGAACTCAATGTCGTCAAGGTCGCGCGTGTTGGTGATTTTGCCAGCCGGTTTTGGTGGCAGTGGCATGGGCTTCATGTCGATAATGGCTTTTGCACACTGCCGCCAGTAGGTGCGGGTACTCTCGCGCGTGGGAGCGTTAATTAGCTTGACGGCTGCTGCCAGACCAAGCTGGTCAACTTCGTCATCGCTGAGCATCTGGGCCAGGCTCACGCGCTCCTCAAGGTCAGCAACCTTCACAATACTGCGCAGCGCCGGGGGTATCGACCGCAACCGCGACCACTCCACCAAACGCTCTGCCAGTGAACCCGGAATAATTTCCAGATCCTGTAGCTGTGGAGCCACACGCGCATGGGTCAGGTTCGGGGGGCGCTTGTAGAACTGCCGCTTCACGTATTTCAGATCGTTGCGGCTGGTGGCCCCCACAAAGCCACCTTCAGACAGGCCATAGCGACCGGCACGGCCACCAATCTGCTGGATCTCCTCCGGGTACAGGCGGCGGACGTTGCGCCCGTCGAACTTTTCGATTTCATAGAAGCATACGTTGTCTGCGGGCAGGTTCAGGCCCATGCCTACGGCGTCCGTCGCCACACAGATTTCCGTTTCCCCGGCAGCGAATCGCTCCGACTGCTTGCGGCGTACTTCTGGCGGCAGGCTACCATACACGACCGACACCGTACGTCCGCGCCGTTCCAGTTCGTCCTTAAGTTCCAGCACACGCCGCCGAGAGAATGCTACCAGAATGGTGTGCGGGGGCAGGTCACGCAGTGACCATGATTTCTCTGACACCTGAATCGGCGTCAGGCGTTTGTGCTCCTGCACGGTAATTGGCAGTTGTGCAGCCTGTGCCATTTCCTCAATCAGTGGTCGTGCGGAGTGGGGTGCAATCATGTGAATTTGTGAGCAGGAAGCATCAATCATGGCGCGTGTCCACGCCCAGCCACGGTCACTATCGGCCAGCATCTGCGCTTCGTCAATGATGATGCAATCGCCGCTATCCGACGAATTAAACATCTCGATGGTGGCGGCAGTGAAGGTTGCCCCTTCTACCGGGATATATTCTTCGCCTGTCAGCAAGTCACACGGAATACCGGCAGAGTTCAGGCGGTCAAAGATTTCATAGGCCAGCAGGCGCAGTGGAGCCAGATACCAGCCACTTCCGGCCTGTGTGAGTGCTTGCAGCGCGTCATGGGTTTTACCACTGTTGGGTGGCCCCACATGCAGGATGATTTCCTGTTCGCTGCGCTGTTCGCGCGTCCACTCCGGGAAGGCTGCCAGCAGCAGCGCTTTAAGTTCTTCGCGGCGGCGTTTTTCTTCGGCTTTGCGAGCCTGCTTCTCGGCCTGTTCTGCCTGCACAGCCTCGCGGTACTCTTTTTCTTTGATTTTAAGCTGTGTTTTAAAGTCGCTGTAGTAGTGGGGTAATCCCCACAGGCCGCGCACCTCGCCCCATTCCGGGCGGCGGCTATCGGCACCGATGCGCTTGAGTTTGCGCTTGATCGTTTTCATGTTCATGTCGGCCACGGTTGCTACATCGCCAGAACTGACAATTTCGTAAGCGGCGAGGCGTTCGTGTTCCTGTTTGTCGCTGGCAATAGCTTCTACTGCTTTCGCCGGGATGCGCACGGCACCCTCCGGGTCCACAAAGCTCGGTAGTCGTTCCAGTATCAGCGATTCTTCAATAGTGCCGCGTTTCAGGTTCAGGCGTCGGGCGGCGCTGTTTACCTCGTAGGTGCGGGCCAGCGTCTGGACGCGCTGTTTGGTGCCATCGGTGGCATCCGGGCGCAGGGTCTCCCCGGCCATTTCTAACGCAACGTCCCATGTTTCGGCAGGTTCATATTTCACGTGTTTGTCTTTTTCCGTTTGGCTACTTCTTACAGAGAGATTGTTATGGCAGGGGGAATAGATTTAAATGGGGAAATCCGTTAAAAAATTTCAGAGGCCCGTAAAGAACCTCTGATGGCTGATCTCAGTTCGGGTTTACCAGCCGAAAGCCGTGCCCCCGCATGGTAACGATGTACTGCTGCTCCGGGTCAAGTTCGGCCAGTCGGTCGCGCAGGCGGCGCACTAGCGCGTCAATTGCCTGTTCGCTCACGCCATCGCCGTTAGCAGCATCCGGCCACACCGTTTCTACAACCGCCTCACGCGAACATACACTCCCGGAGTTGATAAACAGCAGTTCCAGCAGCCTGTACTGTGGCGGGCTGAGTGGCGGGTCAAGTTCGGTATCCTGAATGAACACACGCCGCGAGTCCCGATCCAGACGCAACCGCCCCCCGATTTTTTCTGGCAGGTCGAAGGGTAGCGGGGCGGTGGCACCACTACCAAAAAACTGCAACCGGGCTGTCAATGCCAGATGAATCTCGTCGCCGTCCCTGAGTGTTTTTTTGCCCTTCAGTTGATGTCCGTTGACCCACGTCCCATTTTTGCTGTCGAGATCCTCCACCGCATAGCCATCGCCCTCTTTAAAGATGCGAATATGCTCCCTGGAAATCTGACGACGTGGAATCGCAATATAGCTCTCGTCACCACGCCCGACGGTCACATCATCGATTTCCAGCACCCACTGTTGCCGGGGGCGGTTGTCATCCTGGAGTTCAACGAGAATCGGACGGTCGAGTTGTTGTGTGTCGGACATTCAGGCATCTCCGTTTTTCAAACTCATACACGGGTCGACAACGCAGTCGTATATTCGGGTCATCTGGTTCCATGCATTTCACGTCCGATTATATCACGGCACCCCGGCGGATATAGACACAACCGGAGAGGTGATCTGCCCGGTGTACAGTCCCTGATCGGGGTAGATCGGTGTAGGGTTAGCCGCAGGTACAGCCCCACGATTGGTACCGAGATAGTATGCCTGAAGGGTAGAACTGGTAGTAATTGACCCGGCAAGTTGATTACGCTGGAGCGTGATTTTGTGTACGCACCGCTGCTGTGGCCCCATCAGCCGGATGCGGTCTGTGGGGTATGTCGCCGGGTCATTGCGCAGGTTTACCCCCGGCAAAAAGATATTGACCGGTGGGTTGAACACCACCCCGAGGCCACTGGTGTTGTTATTCCCGATGATGACTTCATCCGGGCTGTAGATGATCGGGACAGTGCCCAGTGAATCGTTAATGACCAGAATGCGAATCACAAACTGCTGTTCGTCCGTGACCGGGATTGTAGACGCCCTGACCTGTAAACTGATGGGGGGAGGATCGGACTGGATGACGCGCCGCCCGATTAGCGACTGGTTGTTGGCCGGGTCTTCTGGCCTGCTCAGCAGGCTGCATGGGAACGCCTCATCTGCGCCGGGCACCTGAACAATCACCAGCCGGAACACCTCATTGCCTGCGAAGGTAAACAGCATGATGATGAGAAAAATACCGACGAGTGAATTATTGCTAAAACGTTCGCGCAGGTTACCTATCATGGATTATCCTTCAGCCATGTTGCTGTCTGTTCAATGATGCCATGTACGTCCATTGTAGGGCCATCCTGCCATATCAGGCCAGTGCCATGACCGCGCAGCCATGTGTACTGCCGCCGGATAAAATCGTGTGTCATCATTTTTGTGTCCTCAATCGCCTGCTCCAGCATGACTTCCCCGGTAAGATGTGCTGCGAGCTGCCTGTAGCCAATACCACTCATCGCTGGCAGGGATGATGGGTAGCCATTTTCCAGCAGCCAGCGTACTTCTGCCAGCAGGCCCGCATCCATCATCATGTCTACGCGCCTGTCTGCGCGTTCGTACAGTGCGTCACGCCCCATGTGCAGCGCATATTGAAGAATATGATAAGGGGGCGGCTTTTTGCGCTGGAGTTCCGTGATCGGGGTGCCGGTTTCCATGCATACTTCCAGCGCACGGACTACACGCCGAACGTTGTTCGGATGGATTTTCTGCGCGGCTGCCACGTCCAGTGCCGCAAGCCGCTGATGCAGTGCCTCCGCGCCGTTTTCACTCGCAAAAGTCTCCAGTTCTGTGCGCAGTGCGTGATTCGGGGGTACCTCCGGGATAGACCAGCCCTCTACCACTGCTGAGACATACTGCCCGGTTCCCCCGGCCAGAATCGGCAGTTTTCCCCGCTGATGCACATCTTCAATAGCGTCATACGCCATCTGCTGGAACTGCGCCAATGACAGGTTCTCATCCGGGGGCACCACATCAATCAGGTGATGCACGGCGGCCTGCTGTTCTTCAGCGTCTGGCTTGGCGGTGCCAATGTCCATATAGCGGTAAATCTGACGGCTATCTGCACTGACGATTTCACCATCCAATACACGACACATTGCAATCGCCAGTTTTGTTTTACCGACAGCCGTTGGCCCGGTAACAACGATCAGTGGTTTACCAGTCAAGAGCGTCCTCTGCGTGCTTGATGATGGGTTTCTTTCCGTGGGGCAGGGCAACCCCGATCACATCAATGCGCCACATTGCATCATCAAGGTTGTGTTCGCCAAGATATATGTAGGCCGCTTGCACCAGTTTTTGCTGCTTGGCCGGTGTGATGCTGGCAAAAGCGGCCTCCACTGTAGCGCGGCGACGTGTGCGCACCTCTACAAAAACGAGGGTATCGCCATCACGGGCTACAATATCAATCTCACCGGTCGTGCAACGCCAGTTCGTGGTAACAATGTGGTAGTTGTTCTGGCGCAGGTAGTCCACGGCTAGGTGTTCGCCATAAGCACCTGTGGCCTGTCTTCCGAGGGTCACTGTTATAGTCTTTTCCTGATTTTTACTCATTTTAGCCTGCATAAGAGACCCGCGACAATATGGCAGGCTTTCAAGCACTGTCAATCTGGTGTAACATTCGCGCGGTTTCTCACATACAACTCAGAATTGATCGCTTTCCGATCGCTGGAACTAATTTTACACGTATAGAAAGGTTTAATATGGCGTTTATCGCAACTGCCACTCCATTCCTGGCACTTATTGTGAGCATTGTTGGTGTGGGCTACGCCTACCAGACGGCACAGTGGGTGCTCAAGCAGGACACTGGCAACGAGACAATGGGCAAAATTGCGGCGGCCATCCAGGAGGGTGCCCGCGCATTCCTGCAGCGTGAATACCGCTATGTCGGCATCGTGGTCGTTGTCGTGACGATCCTGCTGGTGATTATCGGTTCGATTGACAGCTTTAACCTGAGCCAGATGACCGCCGTAGCGTTCCTGGCCGGTGCGCTGGCTTCCGGTACGGCTGGCTACTTTGGCATGATTATCGCTACCAGCGCAAACGTCCGTACCACACAGGCTTCCTCAAAGAGCCTGAACGAGGGCTTACAGGTTGCATTCTCCAGTGGTTCAGTCATGGGTACCACGGTCGTATCGCTGGCCCTGCTGGGTATCAGTGTACTGTATCTCGCATTCAACAGCTTCCTCACGCCGGAAGAAACGGCGGCGGCGCTGGCTGGCTTTGGCTTCGGTGGCACGACCATTGCTATTTTCGCTCGCGTGGGCGGTGGTATCTTCACCAAAGCCGCAGACGTAGGTGCTGACCTTGTGGGCAAGACCGAGGCGAATATCCCGGAAGATGACCCGCGTAACCCGGCAGTGATTGCCGACAATGTGGGCGATAATGTGGGTGACGTAGCCGGTATGGGTTCCGACCTGTTCGAGAGCTACGCCAGTTCCATTATTGCAGCCATGTCCCTGGCAACGCTGGGGGGGGTAAGTGCGCCGTGGCTGGCCAGCGCAGAAGACGCCGCCCTGCGCGGTGTGGCCTACCCGCTGCTGGTGGCTGCTGTAGGCATCCTGATTGCTATTGGCAGCACCCGCTTCATCAAAACCGAAGAAGGGGCCACACAGGAAGACTTGCTCAGTAGTCTGCGTACCGGTGTGTGGGGTGCTTCTGCGATTGTGGCAGTTGCTATTATTATCATTGGCGCTCTGCTTCAGCTTGGCTGGGGGGTTATCGTTGCGACGCTCTCCGGTCTGATTGGCGGGGTGATCATTGGTTACTATACCGAGTACTACACATCCGATACCTACAAGCCGACCCAGCAGCTTTCCGCCAGTGCGCAGGAAGGTACCGGTATTGTCGTCATTCGCGGTCTGGCTGTGGGCATGGAAAGTACGCTGCCGCCAGTTATCGTTGTGATTGCAGTGACTCTGGTTGCTATCGGGACGGCTGGTTTCTATGGGGTGGCTGTGGCCGCTGTTGGTATGCTCTCCACACTGGGAATCACCCTCGCTACCGATGCCTACGGCCCGGTTGCCGACAATGCCGGTGGCATCGCAGAAATGGCAGAACTGGAAGACGGCGTTCGTGACCGTACCGACGCGCTGGACAGCCTTGGCAACACGACTGCTGCGACGGGTAAGGGTTTTGCCATCGGTAGTGCTGCGATGACCGCCCTTGCACTGACCGCTGCATTCCTGACGGCATCTGGCCTGGCCGGTACCGGTGTTGACATCACCGACCCTGACACGCTGGCCCGCCTCGTAACTGGCCTGATGATCGGTGCTGTGCTGCCGTACGTCTTCAGTGCGCAGACCATGCTCGCCGTCAGTAAAGCTGCTGGCGAGATCGTTGAAGAAGTTCGCCGCCAGTTCAAAGAAATTCCCGGACTGATGGAAGGCGAAGCCGACCCGGACTACAAGCGCTGTGTTGCCATCAGCACGGAAAGTGCAATCCGTGAGATGGTTGTACCCGGTATCATCGCTATTGCCACACCCGTTGTCATCGTGGCGCTTTCCCTGTTGGGTGAGGGTAACATGCTGGGTTCGTTTGTAGGCGCAGAGACGATGGTGGGTATGCTGCTGGGTTCCCTGATTTCTGCGTTTATGCTGGCAGTGATGATGGCAAACGCTGGCGGCGCATGGGATAACGCCAAGAAGTATATTGAGCGTGGTGAATTCGGCGGTAAGGGTTCAGAAGCACACAAAGCTGCTGTCGTCGGGGATACCATCGGTGACCCCTTCAAGGATACATCCGGCCCGTCGCTGAATATTTTGCTGAAGCTGCTGGCGATTGTATCGCTGGTACTGGCACCACTGCTGGCGTAGGGCTGAAGCCGTTGTAACGTGGAAGGCGCGACCACACGGTCGCGCCTTTTTCGATTTAATCTTAGCGATGACGCTGAACGAACCGTTCCATGCGCTCCAGCGCGAGAGTAATGTTTTCTTCGCTATTGGTATAGCTGGCACGGATAAAGCCGGTACCACTCTGGCCGAAGGCACTGCCCGGTACCACGGCGACCTGTTCTTCATGCAGTAGTTCCTCACAGAACTCCTCTGCGCTCATCCCGGTAGAGCGCACATCCGGGAAGGCATAGAACGCGCCACGTGGCTCAAAGCAGGTGAGGCCCATGTTATTAAACCCATCCACAATCAGGCGGCGGCGGCGGTCATAGGACTGGCGCATACGCTCTACGTCCGGTTCACCGTGGTGTAACGCCTGCACAGCGGCAATCTGGCCCATCGTCGGGGCAGACATAATCATATACTGGTGCAGCTTACGCATGGCCGCCATAATCTCTGCCGGAGCGGTTGCATAGCCGATGCGCCAGCCTGTCATAGCAAAGGCCTTGCTCATTCCGCTCAGCAGGATGGTGCGTTCGCGCATGTTGGGCAGGGCGGCAAAGCAGATGTGCTCTGCGTCGTATACAAGGCGCTCGTAAATTTCATCGGAGATCACCACAAGATCGTATTCTTCGGCGATGTCCGCAATGGCCTGTAAGTTTTCCCGGCTTAGCACCGCACCCGTGGGATTATTCGGGTAGCTGATGAGAATGGCGCGGGTCATCGGGGAAATATGCGGTTCCATATCGGCGCGTGTTACCTGGAATTCGTTTTCAACCGAGGTGCTCACCATAACTGGAACACCACCCGCCATTTCGACCGCCGCCGCGTTTGCCACAAAACACGGTTCTACCACCAGAACTTCGTCGCCGGGATCCAGAATAGCCTTCATTGCAATCGTTAGCGCTTCACTCACACCCACTGTAATCAGCACTTCACTCTGCCAGTCGTACTGCACGCCGTACAGCCCGTGGATGTAATCTGTCACTGCCTGACGCAGTTCTAACGTCCCGGAATTTGAGGTGTAGCCGGTGTAACCTTCATAAAGCGCGTTCACACCGCTATCAATAATGTGTTTCGGCGTGGTAAAACTTGGCTCACCGATGCCCAGTGTAATCACATTCTCCATCGTGGCGGCGATGTCAAAATAGCGCCGGATGCCGGATGGACGAAGGTTCTGCACAGACTGTGACACGTAGTTGCGTCGTGTTTTCGTTACCATAGTTACTGGATAATCCCTGTGTGTTGTGGCAAATCAATGTGCAGAACTGTATCACAGCACAGCCATGCTACCATCCACCAGCGACCACGAAATCATTCGGGTTGTGTCATACACAGTGTCGGAATATGAGCCGGTGTTAACCAAAAGGCCCACAGCAGTGGTAGAATGGAAACCAGACACAATGTCAGCCGTTTTAGAGGGCTATGATGACAATTCCAGAGATTTCGCCGCTGTTCCTGATTTCCATGTGTGGGCTATCCGTGGTTTGCATCGGGATCTTCGGTGTGGTGGCGTTTATGATCCTGCGTTTTACCAGCGGTGAACTGTTTGAGTTTGCCGGTGAGTTGTTCAACCGTGGAGAGGGTGATGAGGGGAGTGGCAGCGGCAGTTCGCCATCCGCACAGCCAGCGGCCCGTCGAGATTTGCGTGCCAGAGCACAATCATTTGATTTTGACAGCGCAATCGGTGGCAATGCACAGAGTGCCCCGCCAGCGAATCCCGGTCGCTATGGCGAAAATTCCAGTTTGCGCCCGGATGGTGGACGGCGGTTGAACCCGGACAAAGCGGATCTTGATCTGCGTCCGCCGGGGCCAATGTCGGACAACCCGGATGCACTCTACGCGCCGCCGCCGCCGAATTTTAATCCGGGTAGTGAGTACCTGCCAAACACAAACAGCAATGTCGGTGATCGTGTGGGCCGCCACAATACGGGGCGCGATCAGAGCGGCCAGCGGCTCGATTCCAGTCGCTTCCGTGATGTTTCAGAGAACAACAACATGTCAACACCGGGTTCACTGCGCCGACGCAGCAGCGGCAACGCCGCCCGCGATGATGAGCGGTTCGGTGGAATGTACGATCTTGATGGTGACGGCGACGTTGACGTATAGCTCACGTCGGGCTGGTGATTTGCAACAGCAGTTCGGCTGCAAGGCGCTTCCGCAGCGCAAGCCGTTGTTCCGCTACATAGTCAAACTGCACCCCGTCAGCAGGTGGGGTGTTGTCATCTGTGTAGTAGGCGCTATAACCCTTGCGGATGAGTTTGTGATACGACTCCGGGTTGTAGGTGGCAGCACTGTACATCAGTGTTTTTCGTCCGATGATAATCTGTGTGACCGTATCAGCAGCCTGTGCCCACACTCCAGCTACAATCAGCGTTCGGTAGCCATAAAAGCCCCCTGCTTTCATCCACATCACCACCCCAATTGCCGCCGGGGATGCCCTCCGCGTTTTGATTGTCTTCGGGCCAGAGGCATAAAATCCAGCAGGCACCTGTCTGATGGCACGCTCCACAGCAGTTTGAACATCAAGCCCGTTCACAATATCGGCCAGTGGCGAAAGCGCAGTTTGCTGCGCTGCCTGCCGTTTGCGCTGCGCGAGCTGCTGCATAATGTGATGATAGCGGTCTTCGCTCATGTGGTTTCCTCTCTCGGGTTGGTTCGCGCCACTTAACAACCCCCTGCTTTTACGCTATTATTGCCGCGCTTTGTCGAAGAATCAAAAAGTGAATAAAAACATGAGTAATAAACGGAACAAAGGCACCCGCTGGGGCGTGCTGATCTTTGCCTTCAGTATGGCATTCATTATGGTTGCCAGCCTCGCCTCAGGGTACCTGTTTAACCTTGCTAACCAGATTGCATTTACCCGTCAGCAGCAGGCTGCTGCCCGCCCGACGGTGGTTCCCACGTTTGAACCCCCCGTAAGCACCGCCCAGATTGCTTTTGATCGCAACGCATTACAGGCCAATGGCCTGTTCAGTCTCGGCATCCCGGAGCCGCCAGAGTGGGGCGCTATCGAGTCTTCATATGACTCGTTTACCAATCGTGCCCGCCTGCTGCTACGTGGTGAACTGAACGTAATCGAAGCCAGTGTAGAATCGCCAACGCAACCGGTTGCATCTGCCGCTGACCTTGAGACGGTTTTTACAGAACAGACGCTTGCTTCAAGCTGGCGTAACTACACTAACTGGCGAGAGACACAGCGTACAACCGTCAGCCGCAATGGTCGTGAGTTCTTGCAGATGGACTTCGAACTGGACTTTCAGGATCGCACCTACGTTGCACGGCAGGCGGCATGGGTTGAGGAGGGACGGGTGTACTCTGTGCGTGTAATTACACCCAGCAACGCTACCGACCTGCTGGTCTTCCTGCTGGAAAGCGCTACGGATAACCTCACAGTTGTTGAACGCTTCGCAAACACACCTGTCGCGTGGTCTTCCTACTTCGACGGCACAGAAAACTACATCGTGCGTTACCCGCAGGACTGGCGAGTTACAGACTCCGGTGAAGGGTTGCCGACAACGATTGAGGGCATTGATGCGGTGATGCGCCTCGAGAGCATTAACGGTGCCAGCGCGGACAGCGAAGATGCGGCCATTGAGTTTGTAAGTGGGCTGCCGGGTGTCAATGAGGTCACGAGTGTGGTGGCGGTTGAGCGTGAAGACCTATCAGGTTTTTCGGTTGCCTACAACTTCAGCACACTGGAAGGGCCGGGGGGCAGCGGCGTGGTTGTGCTGCTCAATGCGGAGGAGTCGCTTTATGTAGCCAACCTGCGTGCAGAAAACATTGACGCTGACCTGAATGAATCGTCTGACGATACGCAGATCACCGAATACACACAGATTGCGCAGACGTTCTCCCCGATTTATGGCGTGGAGTATGCTGAAACGTCGTTTGGCTCTGCGGCACCGCTGGTAGAACAACCGGGACAGCAGCCCGGTAACATCAATCCGGGTGGCTTCTAGCTTCCCCGTGCAGGGCAGGCGACAGAAAGCCTGCCCCATCCTCCGGACATTATCATGCTCAATCTCGATCAACAGGAACGCCTGCGCGACCGCTACAAAACCCGCATCAAACCCGGCCACCGCATGGGATTGGATGTGTACCGCGATATGCTGGCAACACACATCACACCGCAAACCCGAGTACTGGATGTGGGGTGTGGCCCTGCCGGACTGGTCTCAGAATACCGGCACCATGCGGCTTTTGTCGCCGGAACTGACCGCTACCTGACGAACTTCACCGAATTTGACGGGCAGTTTGGCATCACTACGCTGGTCGAAGGTGACATGGATGCACTGCCGTTCGAGGATGAATCATTCAATCTGGTGACGTGCTCATGGGTGCTGGAGCATCTGGCGAACCCGGTGGATTGTATGCGCGAAGTCGCGCGGGTACTGGCGCCCGGTGGATGTTTTATGTACATCACGCCCAATGCGCTTAACTATGTAGTGTGGCTGCGTCGTCTGGTACCACAACTTGCCAGCAAGCGCATTGTAAAAGCAATCTACGACCGTGACGAAGACTTCATCAACCCCACGTTCTATCGGATGAATACCCCGGTAGAAATTGAATCCATTTGCGGGGGTGCCGGGCTGGTTGCCGACGAGGTGCATGTTATCAGCGACCCGACCTATCTCGCGCTAAATGAACCGCTGTTTCAGTTATCCATCATCACAGAGCAACTGCTGGCGGCAGCTTATCCGAAGGGGTTTGTACATCTCGTGGGGGCCTATCGTAAGCTGTCAGGGTAAATCCATGTTGATAAAGTCAACCAGGTCTATCCATCGGCCCTGAATCTGCATTTCGACATGCAGATGTGGATCACTGCTGCGCCCGGTGTTACCGGCGAGGCCAATAAGCTGGCCCTGCTGTACGAATACCCCTTCCGCCACATGAATCACAGACAGATGTGCATACCCGGAGTGTACCCCGTTGCCATGGTTGATGAGCACATACCCCCCGCGTATAGGCAGATTACCTGCATACACCACACGGCCGTCTGCCACAGACCGCATAATGTCCCCCATACCCCCGTTAAAGTCCCAGCCAGTGTGCAGCGTCTCGTAAACACCGTTAAACGTGCGCTGTGCCCCGAATGGTGACGTGAGTTCACCCTCAAACGGGATCTCGAAGCCAGTATTGAGCCAGTACGGAATATCAGAAACCCGCGAAGTCAGCGACGAAATCAGTCCCAGTTCATCGTCTTCTACCTGACGGTTAACCAGTTCTTCGAGGTCTGGCGGCAGGATTACATCCTGCTGTATGAACTGACCACTGCGCACTTCAATAGGAACCAGAATAGCCTGTGTTTGATTGTTCGCCAGTGTTGCCGTTACGGTCATGTCATACGTGCGGATGGGCTGATCTAACCGGGGCACGACGAAGCCATAGTACAGTTCACCCACCGGGAACAGCACCGTTGTCTGGTCAAATGCTGCCACCTGCGCAGAAGCAATGTTTTCGCCAGCTACAGAGATCAACCCGGCACGACCCTGCTGGATACCCTCCTGATAGAGATTGGCGGTGATGCCCCGCGCAGCAAATGACCGAACGGGTTCCGGAGTATTGCTCTGGGCCTGTGCCGGGGAACCTATCAGCAGCACAACAGCGAAAAGAATACAGTAACGGATTAGCTTCATCGGACGAACAGCACCTCTGATCTACAAGGGTTGCTATTCTACCGGGGCTACCGTGGCGCGGAAGGGTAAGGAATAGACACTATTCAGATGCATCGGTCTCATGGGTGTTCAGTAGCTACCGTTATCG
>JBCCQC010000021.1:0-15868 GCA_039024535.1 Chloroflexota bacterium | reverse complement strand
CTTTGAGGGCTACCCGCACATTGAACTGAAAAAGTGCAGCCCGGAACTCATCGACGCTATCCCGATAGAGGCCGTGGACGACAAAACCATCAAAGTGCCGGTGACGATGGAACTGCCCCCGCGCATTATGGGCAGCGGCGCAGAACTCAACGCAGAGTTCGTCGATCAGGATTTAATGTCTGGCGACCGCGCACTGATGTCAGAACTCGGCATCGACCAGATGCGGCTGGGTGATCTCGTCGCCATCCCGGACAACGACCATCATGCGGGGCGGGGCTACCGCAAGGGCGCAGCTACCATCGCGCTGTGCATCCACGGCGATTCCGTCATGAACGGCCACGGCCCCGGCATCCTTACGCTGATGACGTGCCGCACCCCGAATATTGAATGGGAAATCACGCCAGATGCAAACATCGCCAACTACATGAAGATTGGAGCCTACGCATGACGATTGCGACCAATGCAGAAAGACTCGTTTCGGTTTCCGTCATGGGCCACATTGCGGAACCGGGCTTCCCTGGCCTGCCAGCATCACCCTACCTGCTCAACTCCGAGGGGCAACCGTTCCTGCTGCCACAGTTCGGCGGCATTGTGTATAACGTTTCCATCGGAGACAGTGCTTACGGCTGGCTGGCCGATACCATCCACCCCGGCGTGAGCATCAAACTGAACGACGACCGGGGCAATCGTGGCCTCAATATCTTCTCGTGCGTGGGCAATGAGGCTATCGTCATGACCGGCGATGCAAAAGGCGAACGCGGCACAGTCACAGGCAAGAGCGGGCGCTTCAGTGAGCATGTGATTATTCACTTCCCGGTGGCTGTGCGCGAGAAGATGGCGATTGGCGATAAGATCGTGGTGAAGGCAAAGGGCGTGGGCATGGAAATCACGGACTTCCCCGATGTGCGCTTTAAAAGCTGCGCCCCGGAACTATTCGACACCCTGGGCGCGAGTGCCAGCGGAGACGGTAAGCTGTGCGTGCCGGTTGCCGGAGTGGTGCCGCCGCATTTGCTGGGTGCCGGTGCCGGATTAACCAGTGAGGGCGGCTCCATCCACATCCAGACAGCAGACAAAGCAGCCCTTGCCGATGCCGGGTTAGATACGCTGAAACTCGGTGATGTGGTGGCACTGGAAGACTACGATAGCATCTGGAACCACGGCTACCGACGGGGTGCAATGGGTATTGGCGTCATCGGCCAGGGAGACAGCCCCCGCCACGGGTACGGCCCCGGTATTTCCATGCTGATGACCGCCGCCGTAAACGCAATTGAGCCGGTGGTCACACCCAATGTGAACCTGAAAGAGTTATTGCAGTTGCCAGATTAGATTTCGCAGGGGCGGGGCCATACCTCGCCCTATTTGTAGATGAACGGAGAAAAACAGATGGGCGCAAAATACATCAAGCACATGGCCTTTGCGGTAAAAGACGCTAACGCCGCACTCAAGCACTACCGGGACTTCCTCGGCACTGCACTGGACGCCGAGGTGAAGGACTTCGAAAAATCGCGGAACCGGGTAGCAATTTTCAACGTTGGCGACGTGGAATATCAACTGTGTCAATCGCTGGATGAGGGTGGGCGCTTTGATAAGTGGATTAAAGAGCGCGGCTATGAGGGCCTGCACCACATCTGCTACGCCGTGGACGACATCGACGCCGCCCTGGAAGAAGCAATCGCCAATGGCGCAACCCTCAAAGAGTGCGTGGCCTGCAAAGTGAAGGGCAGCCATGTGCATCCCGAAGGCTGGGTGGCGTTTTTAGAGCAGGAAGCGGGCGGCATCGAACTGGAACTGATGCAGGTGTACACACCAGAAGAACTTGAGGAATACAAAGCCGTAAAGGGCATCTAACGCATGGGAATCACACTGGTACGGGTTCCCGTAGACGAACTCGAAGCATTCACGCTCAGTGCGTTTAAGGCAATGGGCGTGCCCGACGACGAGGCGCAGATGTGTACTACCGGCCTGATGCAGAGCGAACTACGCACCCTGCCCGGACAGGGCCAGGGTGTGCGCCGCCTGCCAGCCTACCACAAACGCATTAGCAACGGCTGGATTATCCCCGGCGCGAAGTTCGAAATCGTGAAAGAGTCTCCCGCGCTCGCCCTCATTGACGCGCACAACGGCCTCGGTTCCCCGGTCGCTCAGAAAGCGATGGACGTCGCCGTAGAGAAGGCGAAAATCAGCGGGGTGGGCACAGCAGTGGTGCGCAACAGCACGCACTATGGTTCGTCGGCGGTTCCGGCACGCCGCGCACTGGCCCACGACTGCATCGGTATTGCTTTCACCAACGCTGGCCCGGAGATGGCCCCGTGGGGCGGAACTGATGGCCGCGTGGGTACAAATCCGTGGGGCATTGTGGCCCCTACCGGCGGCGACTTCCCCGTGGTGCTGGATATTGCGATTACGACCGCAGGCAAGGGCATGATGCGCTGGTATGAGCGCGAAGGCAAAAAAATGCCGCTGGACTGGGCCACCACCCCGGACGGCCACGATACCGACGATCCCTCGGCGGCGATGGCGGGTGCGCTACTGGGTATTGGCGGGCACAAGGGCTATGGGCTGGCGATGATGACCGATGTGCTGACCGGCGTGATTGCTGGCGCAGGTTTCGGTATGACCCCCTACGCCGATAACGCAAAACAGGATGTGTCACACACGTTCATCGCTATGGATATTGCGTGGTTCATGCCCGTGGATGCGTTCAAAGCACGTATGGATGACTTTATTGCAGAGGTCAAAACGTCCCCCACGCGCCCCGGCTTTGATGAAATCATGGTACCGGGCGAGATCGACCACCGCCGCGAGGTGGGCTACCGTGCCGATGGCGCAAAACTGGACGCGGACGTATTCGATGAGTTACGGGAACTCGCCGGGACACTCGGCATTGCGTTCCCATTTGAACGGGAGGTGGTAGCATGAGCGACACACCGCAAACCCTGTCAATTCCACTTGCAGATCGTATAACCCCGCTGCAATTGCCAGATATGCCCACAGAAGGCGTTGTTAATAATGCACTCACTGAGGGTGCGGTACAGGCATTAGAAGCTGGAAAAACCAAATACACCAACCGCCCCGGCATTGTCCCGCTGCGCGAGTGGATAGCAGAGCATCTGACCGGAAAATTTGAATTTCCCTATGTACCGAATGACATCACCGTAACCTGTGGCGGTACAGAGGCACGCTTTGTGACTGTGAAATATTTTTGTGCAGCAGGGACACACCTCATTTGCCCCGGTAATGCGACTGCGATAGCAGGTGCGGCGCAACTTGCTGGTGTAGAAATCCACGCCGATGTCGTGGACGAGAGTAAAGTGAGTGCAGTTTACCTGACACCTGATGATGAAAACCTTGATGGATTACTGGAGCAGGTAAAAGCAAACCAGTGGAACATCATCTACGAACCCTATAACCACTCCCCGACGCACCATCCCGCACAGGATGAGGCATTGCGCCCATTGACCGTTTCTTTAGGGGATCTGGAACCCCGTGCCCCCGGCTGGCGCGTGGGCTGGATGGCCGGACATGCCGAACACGCAAAACTCCGCAGCTACAAACAGAGCATGACCATCTGCACACCGAGCGTATCGCAGTGGGCGGCCCTTGCCATGCTGGAGGCACAGTCATGACGACACTGAACCCGAACATCCCGGAAGCAATCCGCAAAGTTGCCAGCGACGGTACCGCACTGCGCTATGCCCTGATGGAAATGGCGACCGGCCCTGACGTAATTGCACTGGGGCGCGGCGACCCTGACCTGCCCACACCCGCGCATATCATCGAGGCGGCGAAAAAGGCCGTGCGTGATGGCCGCACAGCGCCCACCCCCGTTGCCGGGATGCCACAGCTACGCACCGCCATCGCGGAGAAGCTGCGCACCGAAAACGGACTGCCAGTGAATGCCGAAAACGTTATCGTCACCACGGGCGGCCAGGAAGCCCTGTACCTGATTATGCAGGTGCTACTCAACCCCGGCGACGAAGTGCTTGTGCCAGACCCGCGCTACACATCCTATGACCAGGCCATTGCCGCAGCCGGTGGCAGCATGGTGATGGTACCGACTGACCACGAAGACGCCTTTAATCTGGTGCCAGAAGCCGTAGAAGCCGCTATCACGCCGAACAGCAAGGCACTACTCATCGTTACCCCATCCAACCCCACCGGCGGCATTGTCACCCGGCAGCGGCTCAAGCAAATTGCCGAGATTGCAAAGCGCCATAACCTCATCGTCATCTCCGACGAGATTTACGAAAAATTCGTCTTCGACGGTCACGAACACTTCAGCATCGGCAGCTTACCCGGCATGGCAGAGCGCACCATTACACTGAACGGATTCTCCAAAACATACGCCATGACCGGCCTGCGTGTGGGCTATGTGGCCGCACCGAAAAACTTTATTGACGGCATGACAAAGGTGAAAGCCTTTACCACCGGCCCCGCCGCCACGGTTTCGCAACATGCGTCACTGGCTGCGGCCACCGGCCCCACCGAACCGCTTCAGGAGTTCATCCGCATCTACGAGGAACGACGGCAGGCGATGAAAGACGGCCTGAACGCAATGGGACTCAACTACAGCGACCCGCGCGGCGCGTTTTTCTTCTGGACGAACAGCGAACCCACCGGCATCCACGCCACGGAGTTAAGCTACCTGCTGCTGAAGGAAGGTAACGTGCTCATCTTCCCCGGCACCGGCTTTGGTGAACAGTGGGGTGGGTATCTGCGCATCAGCATTTTGCAGGACACCGAAAAAATCCGTGAGGCCGTGGCACGTATGCAAACTGTAATCGAAAAGTACCGGGTGGGAGCATAAATGGACGACGTAACCCTGTTGCAACAGTTGATCCGCATACCATCACCGAACCCACCCGGCGACACCCGCGAGATTGCTGCGTTCATCGAGAATATGATGCGCGAGGCCGGATGTACCGTTACCACGCCCGCCCCGGATGTAAAACCGGAGGCCGTGAACGTGGTTGCGACCATCGGGCAGGGTGCCCCGGTAATCATGCTGCACGCCCACATCGACACAGTGCCCGTGGCCGCTACCGAGGCCGAAAAGTGGAGCATGGATCCGTATGCTGCGCTCGTGCAGGACGGCAAAATCTACGGCAAAGGGGCCATAGACGACAAAGCGCCGCTGGCTTCCATGATGCTGACGATGCTTATGGCAGCGGAAAACCCCGATAAACTGAAGGGCACACTGGTACTGGTTGCCGCAGCAGAGGAAGAAGTGGGCGGCAGGCTGGGCACGCGCTGGATGGCCGATAACGGGCATATGCCCATGTGCGATTTTATCATCGTCGGGGAGCAAACCGACAACAAAATCGCCGTTGCGCACAAGGGCGTGATGCGTGCCACCATCCGCACGACAGGCAAATCCGTCCACGCCACCAACCCCGACCGGGGCATCAACGCGATTACGGCTATGTCACGGGTTGTGCTGGCGCTGGATACCTACCACCGTGACCTGTCACAGCGGGTACATCCCATTGTGGGGGTGCCTACCTGCAACGTCGGCGTCATTGATGGGGGCAGCACTGCCAATGCTGTGCCGGACAGGTGCATCGTGAAAATAGACCGCCGCATGATCCCCCGTGAAAAGCCAGAAGACGTACAGGCAGAGATTCGCGGTATAGTGGAAGCTGTGGATACAGGCGAGGCCGAAGCCCATGTAGATGATTTCCTGTTCTCTAGCTGGTTCGATTCCACCACCGACACTGACCTCGCGCAGACGTTTATGGTGTGTGTGCGAGATGTGCTGGACGACGAACCAGGGCCAGTGGGCTACCTGCCGGGGAGCGATGCAAAACATCTGATGGACAACGTGAAACCGGGTGGCGAGATGATTATCTTCGGCCCCGGCAGCTACGAAGTGGCCCACGCCTTCGATGAGTACGTGGCTGTAGACGATTACATGGCAACCACAGCCATTCTCAAACAATTTATCGGTAAGACCATAGCAGGATAATCCGGGGAGCATTTATGTACGACATTTTGATTACAAACGGTAGCGTCGTCACAGAGCGTGGCGTGGAACAGGTGGACGTGGCGGTCAACGGGGAGCAAATCGCGGCGCTACTGGCCCCCGGCTCCGATGCCGAAGCACACGAAGTGATAAACGCGGCGGGCCTGTACGTGCTACCCGGTGCCATCGACATTCACTTTCACTGCCGTGCCCCTGCCTACCCACAGCGCGGCGACTTCGCCACAGAAACCCGCGCCGCCGCTGCCGGTGGCGTCACCACCATCTTCGAAATGCCGATTTCGAAGCCGTGCTGCGCCACAGGTGATATTTTCCGTATGCGCAAGGAACTGGGAGAGAATGACGCTTACGTGAACTTCGGGCTTTATGCTGCGCCGGGTTTGCTGGATCGTAATGAAATTGCGGACATGGTGAACGAGGGGGCGATTGGCTTCAAAATCTTCATGACTGCGCCGCCAAAGGGCCGTGATGATGAGTTCGAGGGGCTGTGCCTGCCTCATGTGCCGGAACTATACCAGGCGCTGCAACTGGTCGCGGAAACCGGGCTGGTGTGCGCCGTCCACGCAGAGAACAACCAGCTTTTAGAGTGGCACACACAGCAGCTCATCGACGCCGGACGCAATGACGTGCCCGCCCACGGCGAGAGCCGCCCACCGCATGTCGAAGCCCTGGCAATTGCAACGCTGCTCACGCTCAACGAGTCCATCGGCGCGAACCTGCACGTTGCGCACGTCAGCGGCAAAGAACCCCTCGACGTAATCCGGCGCTTTAAGGCAACTGGCGCGATGGTCACAGGCGAAACGTGCCCGCACTATCTCTTTTTCACAGAAGAAGACCTTGAGCGCGTCGGCCCCTACGCCAAAATTAATCCACCGCTGCGCAAAGACGAGGATGTAGCCGCTGTGTGGGAGGGCATCATGGACGGGTCACTGATGGCCGTGACCACAGATCACTCGCCGTTCATGGTAGAGGAGAAAGAGAAGGCCCGCACTGACATCTGGCGCACGCCACCCGGTGCCCCCGGCGTGGAAGAGCTGCTGATGGGTATGATGGATGCGGCGCTCAGCGGCAAAATGAGCATTGAGCACGCCATCAATCTCGTCAGCACCAACGGCGCAAAACGCTTCGGCATCTACCCGCAAAAGGGCACCATCGCCGTGGGCAGCGACGCCGACATTGTGCTGTATGACCCGGGGCAGCAAACCACCATCTCCGAGGATATGCTGTTCAGCAAGGCAAGAGCCTGCGACAAACTCTACGAGGGCATGACGTTCCAGGGCCGCGTAATCCGCACAATGGTCAACGGCACAACTGTTTTCGTCAATGGCGATGTCATCGGGGAGCGCGGCGGCGGCAAATTTGTGCGCCCGAACCCGGAACAGGTACAGGAGGCCGTATAATGCCCTATGAACTCGACTTCAGCGAATATTTTGTATTCGATCAACTGACCGAACACCTGCAAGGACTGGCTGCCTCATCTGAACTGGCGACACTGGAAAGCCTGGGCAAAAGCCACCGGGGGCGCGACGTGTGGTGCATGACCATCACAAATCCCGCCACCGGCCCCCACCACGAAAAACCCGCCTTTTACATTGACGGGCACATCCACGCGGAAGAAGTCGCCACCTCACACACGGCGCTCTATACCATCTGGTACCTGCTGGAACACTACAACAGGGACGACATGATAACGTGGCTGCTGAACCACACCACGTTTTACATCATCCCGCGCATGAACCCCGACGGGGCCGAAATCAGCCTGACTACCGGGCACCACTGGTGCGGCAATGGCCGTTACCTCCCCGGCGAGGAGCAAACCGCCGGACTCGTGCAGCACGACATCAACGGCGACGGCCTGATTGTGCAGATGCGTATCGAAGACCCGGCTGGCGAGTGGAAAGTGAGCGATAAAGATCCGCGTATCATGGTGCAGCGTACCCCCGGCGAAGTCGGCAGCGGCCCATACTACCGGCTCTACCGTGAGGGCGAGGTGCGCGGCGAGTGGGACGGCGTAAATTTCGAAATCCAGCAGCCGCGCGACGGCAACCTGAACCGCAACTTCCCCGCCGGGTGGCGACCGGCGTTCCGGCAGTACGGCGCGGGTGATTTACCGCTTGGTGAGCCGGAAACCAACGCTGTGGCCCGCTTTATTCTGGATCACCCGAACATTAGCGGGATGCAGTGCTACCACACACACGGCGGTTTGCACCTGCGCCCATCGCTGGTGGCCCCGGACGATACGCTACCCCGCCACGACCTTGCACTCTACAAACGCATCGGGCAGATGGGCACCGACCTGACCGGCTACCCCGTCATCAGCGTATACGAGGAGTTCACCAACGACCCGGACAAGCCGCGTGTCGGTTCGCTGATGCAGTGGAGCTACGACGAGTTCGGTATCATCACGTTCAGCACGGAGCTATGGAACCCGGAGTTAGCCGCCGGAGCAAAGGACATCGCAAAGTATCAGATTGTGGGGCGCAGCGAAGAAAAAGAGCTATCGCTGATGCAGTTCAACGATGAGCACATGGGCGGGGCCGCCTTCGTAGACTGGCACGAATTCGAGCATCCGCAGTTCGGCACAGTGGAAATCGGTGGATGGACGCACATGTATCTGTTCCGCAACCCGCCCCCGGCCTCCATAGCAACGACGGAGGAAGGCAAGCAATTTTTGCAGCATACAATTCACACCAACTGCCTGTTCACGCTGCGCCACGCTGCCTGCACGCCTCTCGTCCGCGTGGAAAGCGTGGAAACCGAATCCCTCGGCGCAGACCTGTATAAAGTGAGCGCGATTGTCGCCAATACTGGCTTCCTGCCCACCTTCATGACAGAGCGAGCACTCGCGCACGAAACGGCGAAACCCGTGCAGGTAGACCTTGCCACCAGCGCCGAAATCCTCATGGGCCGCGAGAGCACAAACATCGGGCACCTTGCCGGGCGCGACGAGCGCACGTCCACATGGTCGCCGTGGCTGCGGCAGTGGAGCGATACGAAAAAGAAACTGGAGTGGCTGGTTCGCGCTCCCGACGGCGGCAGTGTGGCGATCACGGCAAACGCACAGCGTGGCGGCATACACCGCGCGGAGGTGACACTATGACCATGATGCCGCTCGGAGAAGCGTTCTACCGGGGCCGCGTGGCGGCCATCCGTGAGCAGGTGATTGACGAAGACGCAGACGGTATTTTGCTGCTGAACATGCCGGATGTGGTATATGCATCGGGGTTTGTCCATGCACCGTCAGAGCGTCCCATCGGGTTATACATCCCGATTGGGGGTGAGCCAGTGTTGTTCATCCCCATGCTGGAGCAGGAAAACGCCGCCGAAACGTGGATTGAAGACATCCGCATCTATTTTGAATTCCCCGGCAAACAGAATGCCTTCGACTGGATGATAGATCAGTGTGATGCCGATGTGCTGCTGGTCGAATCAAACGGGTCGGCATGGTGGCGTATGGATACCATCCGTGCAGATTATACCGACCTTGTGAACCGTATGCGCTGGATCAAGCAGCCAGAAGAACTGGCCCTCACGCGCCTCGCCGCCCGCTATGCCGACCTGTGCCTTGAACACGTCCGTGACCTTACACCGGGATTTGTTCGCGGGGGCGGCACAGAAATAGACATTCTGGAGGCCAGCATGGGCGCAACCCTCAGGCAGATGCGTACCGACCTCGGCGGCACCTACGCACGGCGACTGCTCAACGTGGTGGGCACCGTCCACAGTGGGGCACGAGCCGCACTCCCACACGGAGAAACCAGCACAAAAACCCCGCAAATCGGGGAAACGCTCATTGCCGGCATTGGCGCGAGTGTGGGCGGCTACCATGCAGAAAGCGGGGCCACGTTCATCATCGGAGAAGCCTCCGACGAGCAGATGCACATTCTGGAAGCGTGTGTGGCCTGCGATGACGCCGCCAGAGAAATGCTAACACCCGGCGCGACGTGCGAGAACGTGAACGAAGCCGCTCTGTATGCCCTCAAGAGCGCGGGACTGGAAGACACCATCCGGCACCGCATCGGGCACGGGATGGGCTTACAGGGCCACGAGGCTCCGTGGCTGGCCCCCGGCGACGAGACCCTGATACAACCGGGAATGGTGTTCAGCAGCGAACCGGGCGTATACCGTCCCGGCATAGATGGCTACCGCACCATCAACACATTCATCGTCACAGGAAACGGCGTCGACGTGCCCAGCCGCTTCCTTGCGGAAAATCCGCCGGAAAAACGCATTTTGCCAGTTTAACCCGTAGGGGCGAGGCCATGCCTCGCCCGGAACACAACACGTAAAGAAAGGGAAACCCCATGCCAGAGCCACCCGCATGGCATTACCAGAAGATCACGCAGCCCATGTTCGAAAACGCCACGGCCAACGCCGTGCTCACCCACTGCCGCGTACTCACCTGCGCTGGCGATGAAGTCATCGAAAACGGCTTCGTCCACATCGCAGAAGGCAAAATCCATGCCGTGGGGCCAATGGCCGAATACGCCACGCCAGAAGACGCTGCCGAAATCGACTGCTCCGGGAAAACCGTTATTCCGGGCATGATGAACTCACACGCGCACCTCGCATGGGACGGCGTGCATGATCTCGCCAGACAATCTATGGACGACGCGCCAGAAATCAGCGCGTATAAAGCCGCCGGGAACATGCTCAAGAGCCTGCGTGCCGGGATTACGCTGGTGCGTGACCTCGGCATGAACCAGAGTAACTTCTTTGCGAAGCAGGCCGTCGCGCAGGGGATTTTTCCGGGGCCGCGCCTGCTCATCTGCGGTGAGGCGATTATTCAGACGGGCGGCCACACCTACTGGTGCTGCCGCGAAGCCTCCGGCGCAGACGAAATGCGCCGCGCCGTGCGCGAACAGGTACGCGGTGGCGCTGACCTGATTAAAATCATGGCATCCCATGACCTCATTGAGTTCACCGACGCCGAACTGGAAGCCGTGATTGACGAAACGCACCGCAACGGCCTGCCCATCACCGCGCACGCCACGTTTAACGATGTCATCAAGCGGGTGGCAGAATTCGGCGTGGACTGCATCGAGCATGGCGGCAGCATGACCGACGAAACGATTCAGATTGTTCTGGACAGAGACATTCCCATCGTCACCACGTTCGCGCCACTGGTGCAGCAGTCTAATGCGGAAATCGCCCGCAAATACAACATCCCGGAGTGGAAAATCGAGGAACGCCAGAAGGCCGTCGCCGCCGGGACGCGCTTCGAAGGCTTGCAGGCAGCCGCAAAAGCCGGTGTTACCATCGCATTCGGCACAGACGCGGGTAGCCCCGCCGTGGGCCATGAAGTTGTCGCGCCGGAACTCAAGTTTATGGTGAAGCTGGGCATCAAGAAAGACAACTACGACGCCATCCGCTGCGCCACCATCGTTCCGGCGAAAATCCACAAGCTGGACGACAAACTCGGCACTATCGAGGCCGGGAAAGACGCCGATGTAGTGGTACTGGCCGACAATCCACTGGATGACCTGGACGCGCTGGAAACAGTGCAGATGACGTTCGTGGCTGGAAAGATGCTCTACAGCGTTGGCGCGTAACGTCACATCACAGCGGCGCACGCTACCGGGGCTTAACCGCAACGTACTGATCTTTTTCGTACACAGCGGCCTCATCCACGTTGGCTTGCTGGGCATCAGCGATGTGCTGCTGAACTTCTATTACGTCAGCCTGGGCTATGGCCCCGGCGTGGTAGGCATTTTGCAATCGCTACCCCGCCTCGGCGGGTTCATCACAGGGTTGCCCGTGGGCATCGTGGCGAACCGTCTGGGTAAACGGCGCATCCTGATAATTTCCAACATCGGCATCGCCGTGAGTTTGCTGCTGCTGGTCTTTTTTCCGAACCTGCTGATGTTAGGTATCAGCCGTTTTCTGCTCGGGTTTTTCTACGGAGCCGGGCAGATTGTCACGCCGCCGTACATGGCTACCCTGACAGCAAAAGCAGAGCATACCCACCAGTTCGCCTATCACAACCTCATCAGCATGGCGTCGGTATCTGTGGGCAGTATTATCGGCGGGTATCTGCCACTGCTGGTTTCACAGAGTATGGCTCTGGAAGGCACGGCACAGTTCCCACCGGAACAAACCACCGCCGCCTATATGATCTCCCTTGGAATCGCAGCTATCGTGATCTTCCTCGGCACCCTGCCTATGTTCAGCCTGCCCTACGCACAGGCCGAACCGGAGCATAAACCGACCCACAATGAAAAACCGGACGCTGTGCCGTGGGCAACGCTGCTGCTGTACAGTGTGCCGCTGTTGTTTTTCGGTATCACGGGCGGCCTCACATTCCCGTTCTATAATCTATTTTTCCGGGAGAGCTTCGGGCTGGCCGACTCAACCGTAGGCAATATTCTGGCGGTGGGCTGGCTGGGCATGGCATTTGTGCCGCTGCTCAACCCGCTGCTGGAGCGTCGCATCGGGCGGGCGTGGTCGCTGGGCGTGCTGATGGGCGTGGCGGCAGTGGGGTTTTTCGGCCTCGGTGCCGCCGGGACGCTGTTTGCCGCTGTGCCGTTCTATCTGGTCGGCATCGCTGTGCGCAACACCATGCAGCCATTATTCCAGCCGCTGGTAATGGACGTGCTGCCGGAAGAACTCCACAACATCAACAGCAGCGTGGGCCTCGTCATCTGGAACATCGGCTGGTTTTCGTCCACAGCGAGCTATGGTTGGCTGCGCCCGGCAGTGGGTTACAGCGGCATGATGGTGATCGTGGCCGTAGGCGTCATTGCCACAGGCATCAGTGTTGTAGCGATATTCGCCAGCCGGGAGCAACCGCAGCCAATCATCTGATTTTTGAACTGTGAACACTGCGCAGGGCATGGCGTGCCATGCCCCTACCTACACACAACATTCTGGAGGCAATATGAGCAAAATAACGGGTATTTTCAACATTCTGGCGACTCCGTTCGACGCAGAACAGCAGGTCGATACCGACAGCCTGCGTAATCTGGTCAATTTTCAGATCAACATGGGCGCACACGGCCTCACCATCCTCGGTGTGATGGGCGAAGCCGCCAAACTCACGGTGGACGAGCGCACACACGTGATGCAAACGGTGATTGAAACTGTGGGCGGTCGTGTGCCCGTCGTTGTGGGCACCTCCCACCCGGACACCACCACCTGCATTGATCTGAGCAAGGCTGCGTTTGCTGGCGGGGCCGATGGCGTAATGATTGCGCCACCACCGATGGAAAACGCCACCGACGACGACATCTATAAGCTGTACACAGGCTTTGCCAGCGCGTTCGACGGGGCCATCGTCGTGCAGGATTATCCGAAGGTAAATGGGGTGTTCATGTCGCCGGAGGTGATTGCGAAGATTGCCAACGAAATCCCGGCAGCACGCTACCTCAAGCTGGAAGACCCACCGCTGATGGAGAAAACCCGCGCAATAAAGTCCATGGCCGACGACATCGAAATTTTTGGTGGTCTGGGCGGTATGTTCCTGCTGGAAGAACTGAATGCAGGCACATCCGGCACCATGACCGGCTTTGCCTTTACGGAAATTTTGATTGCGATCTTCGATGCATTCAACCGTGGCGACACCGCGAAAGCGACAGAAATTTTCGACCATTATCTACCGCTAATTCGCTACGAAAACCAGCCAGAAATCAACCTGACCATCCGCAAGGAGCTACTCTACCGCCGGGGCGCGATGGCCCACACCACCCCACGCAATCCATTCCGCGCGATAGACACCGGAACACATGAGGAAATCGGGTGGGCGATGACGCGCGTGGGCATTGACGACCCGACACAGAAGGTCAAGTTTTAGTCCATGCAAATTCATGACATGAACTGGGGGCAGGTAGAAGAATACCTGAAGCGTGACGACCGCTGTGTTGTGCCACTGGGGAGCACAGAGCAGCACGCTTACCTGCGCCTCACCGTCGATAAAATACTGGCAGAGCGAATGGCCGTGGAAAGCGCAGAGCCATTCGGTATTCCGGTGTTCCCGGTGCTCAGTTATGGCATCACACCCTACTTTACCGGGTACCCCGGCACCGTCTCACTACGTACCACAACCTACCTCGCCATTATCCGCGACATACTGGACGGCCTCCGTGCGCAGGGATTCCGGCGCATCCTGTTTATCAATGGGCACGGTGGTAACAGCCCCGCCGGGAACTATGCCGTTGAGTGGATGGCCGATAACCCGGACACAACCGTCAGGTTCCACAACTGGTGGAATGCACCGAAAACCACTGCAAAGTGCAAAGAAATTGATGCAGTTGGCTCACATGCATCGTGGATGGAAAACTTCCCATGGACACGCCTGCCAGACAGTGACATGCCCACCACAGCGAAAGACATGATAAGCATTCCACTGCTGGTCACGATGGCCCCGGATGCCGTTCGGGAATATCTGGGTGACGGCAATTTTGGCGGGTTGTACCAGCGCCCGGACGAAGACATGCTTGCCATCTGGGACGTTGCCGTGGCAGAAACACGCGAACAATTAACTGAAAATTGGTAAGGAAAACAGACTATGACAGCCTATGATGACCTGTCCGCACACATCGCAGAACTGAACGACGTACTCAACACCATCTCCATACTTAACTGGGACGCACGCACGCAGATGCCCCCCGGCGGCGCAAAAACACGCGGCAACCAGCTTTCCACGCTCAGCAAAATTGCACAGGACATCTTCGCCGGGGATAAAACGGCCCGCCTGCTGGACGCTGCCGAAGCCGAAATCGCCGGGGAAGACGCCGACAGCTACCGCGTGCGGGCCGTGCAGCAAACCCGCGAATACTACGACATCATGAAGCGCATTCCAGCAAGGCTGGTGGGCGACATGGCCGCCCTCTCGCCGGAAAGCCAGCAGGTGTGGGAGCGTGCGAAGAAAACCAGCGACTTCGCGCTGTTTGCGCCATACCTGCAACAGATGCTTGACCTGAACCGTGAACTGGCCGATGCCGTGGGCTACGACGAACACCCCTACGATGCCCGTGTGCTGGAATACGAGCCGAGCATGACCGCTGCGAAACTCCAGGTGCTGTTTGAGGAATTGAAAGCCGGGCTAAAGCCCGTGCTGGATGCCATCGTTGCCAGCGATAAGCCACTGGAAAAAGACCTGTGGCAGCATGAGTACGACATCCCGAAGCAAAAAGCCTTCGCGCTGGAAATGGCGCAGACGTTCGGCTATGACATGGAGCGTGGACGCCTTGACATCGCGCCGCACCCGTTCGAGGTGTCGTTTACACGGCAGGACGTGCGGATTACCACGCGCTACAGCAAAACCTACCTGCCAATGGCGCTGTTCGGCACGCTCCACGAAACCGGCCACGCCCTCTATGAGCAGGGGGTGTCGCCAGAACTCACGCGCAGCGCACTCACCACAGACTTCCTCGGCCAGTATGCAGTGGGCGGCACCAGCTACGGCGCACACGAATCCCAGTCGCGGCTGTGGGAAAACCAGATCGGGCGTAGCCGCGAGTTCTGGGAACTGAACTTCGGGCGTTTACAGGAATACTTCCCGGAACAGCTTGCCGATGTAGATGCAGCGTTCTTCTACCGTGCCGTGAACCGTGTGCATCCCAGCCTCATCCGCGTAGAAGCGGACGAAGTAACCTATAACTTCCACATTATGCTGCGTGTGGAAATCGAAATGGGCCTGCTGGACGGCAGTCTCAAAGTCGATGACCTGCCGGAGGTGTGGAACGCAAAAATGGAGGAGTATCTCGGGGTGGTGCCGTCCAGCGATGGGGAAGGGGTGCTCCAGGATGTACACTGGTCTGGCGGCGGGTTCGGGTCGTTCCCCGGTTACACCGTGGGCAACGTGATGTCCGCGCAGTTCCTTGAAGCAGCCCACCGCGACGTGGACGGACTGGCGAGTTCGCTGGAAAGTGGCGACTATGCGCCGCTGCT
>JBCCQC010000020.1:0-15875 GCA_039024535.1 Chloroflexota bacterium | reverse complement strand
GGGGTACTGTCATTGAATTCCCGTGCGAGGCTTGCAATGGTACGGGGCGCAAGCGTAAGAAAGTTTCCCACACGGTAGAAATCCCCGCCGGTGTACGCGAAGGGCTACAAATTCAGATTCGCGGTGGCGGTGATGTGGGCGAAAGCGCCGATGCAATTGTTGGTAATCTCTATGTTGTGGTGCATGTGGAAGAACACGAGTTTTTCAAGCGCCGCGAAAACGACATCATCCTTGACCTGAGCATTAACGTAGCGCAGGCCGCGCTGGGCGATAAGATTCTGGCGCCAACGGTGGAAGGTGATGTTGATGTGATGATCCCTGCCGGGACGCAAACAGGTAAGGTGTTCCGCCTGCGGGGTCGGGGTGCGCCACGTCTGCGCAGTGATGGCTCCAGCGCGGGCAAGGGCGACCAGTTGATTTACATCACGGTGGATATTCCCATGCAACTAACCGAACACCAGCGAGAATTGTTCGAGGAACTGGCAACCACGATGGGCAGCGAGGTTCAGCCACAGAAAAATGGGCGCGGTTTTTTTGACCGTGTGATGGACTTCTTCGGCGCAGAGGGCCAGTAGGATGGATTGGCTGGAGATGGCACTGCGTGTGGAAGCTGAACTGGCCGAGACGATTGCGGCACAGCTTGCCAGCTATGGCTACAAAGGTGTGGTGCTGGAACGCGACGACATCCCCGATACTGACCCGTGGGACGAGGGCAATATTCCGCCGCCGATGCATCAGGTGGTGCGGGTTTACCTGCCGCATGATGATGATGTGGCTGTAAAACAGCAGGAACTGATCGGCATCCTTTCACACTATCCGGTTGAAGAACCTGTTTTTCGGGATGTGCAGGAACAGGACTGGGCTGAGGCATGGAAAGTACATTATCACACGCTGCGGCTGGGCCAGCGGCTGGTTATCCGGCCAGAGTGGGAAAGCGCAGAGATTGGCCCGGATGACGTGGAGATTGTGCTTGATCCGGGGATGGCGTTTGGCACCGGCACGCACCCCACCACGCAACTGTGCATGGAAGCGGTTGAGCGACTGCTGGAAACTGGCGACAGTGTGGTTGACCTCGGATGTGGCTCCGGCATTCTGGCGATTGCAGCGGCGAAGCTGGGCGCTGGAGATATTTTTGCTATCGACAATGATGCCGTAGCAGCGGAATCTGCACGTGAGAACCTGACCCGTAACCACGTCAGTGACCGGATTGAACTGGCGACGGGTAGCCTCGCAGACGTGCTGGTGACCGGGAAACAGTTCGATTTTGCGCTGGTGAATATTCTGGCGCGGGTCATCATCCCGATGTGCGACGAGGGGCTGGGCAATATCGTAAAGCCCGGTGGCAAAGCCATCTTCAGTGGGTTGATTGAATCGCAGACGGAAGACGTAGAGGCTGCACTGATACACACCGGGTTGCAGCCGCAGAAGCGTGTGCAGATGGGGGACTGGATGTTAATTGAAGCGATGCGGACAGTGTAGTTTTGTGAAATTTCTCACCTATAATTCAAGCTGACGTGCTACACTGAATGCGATTTATTGGAAGTGACAGAGTGAGGTTGTAACACCCCTATGACAGCACAACTCAAGGGACAGGATAAATACGAATACGTGCAGGATATGTTCGGGCGTATTGCCGGGACGTATGACCTGATGAACTTCTTGATGACTGCCGGGCAGGATAGAGCGTGGCGTAAGTTCGTTATCAAGCAGGCCCGCATTGCCCCCGGCGATACGGTACTGGATATTGCCAGCGGTACGGGCGATATTGCATTCGAGGCGTTGCGTACATCACCGGATGTGGCGGCAGTTGGTGCAGATTTTTCGCTGCCGATGATGCATGTGGGCCAGAAGCGCCCGCTGGGTGGCCGTGTGCAGTGGGCTGGTGCAGATGCGATGAATCTGCCGTTTGAAACTGCCACGTTTAACGCGGTGACGGCGGGATACCTGCTGCGTAATGTGCCGGATATTCCGCGCACGCTGACAGAAATTCATCGTGTGCTGGAGCCGGGTGGCCGTTTTGTTGTGCTGGATAGCGCCCCACCCCCACCGGGGCCAATCAAGCCACTCATTGAGTTTCACCTGCGCTATGTTATCCCGACGGCGGGCCGTCTCATCAGCGGGCAGGGCGATGCCTACGAGTATTTGCCAGAGTCCACGCAGGCATTTAAAACGCCAGAAGAACTGGCAAAGCTAATGATTGATGCGAAGTTCGAGAAGGTGTCGTTCCGTACATTTGTTTTCGGCACGATGGCGGTTCACTGGGGTGAGAAGCCGCTGACCGAGGGCGGCTAATCAGTCGTCAGGTGGTACAGGTCTACTGAAGAGATCCCGCCGGGGCGCGGGTAGTGGGCCAGCAGGTTTGCCTGTACTTCTAATGTGGTGACATCAATACCGAGGAGGGGCGATGCTTCTACGAGCACATACGCCTCTCCTTTTTCGTTGAGTTCTGCCTGTATCGTGTCCCTGCCGGGGGCGTCGGTGCAGTGCAGGGTGTAATCGGGTTCTGCGTAGAAGTTAGCCCTGCGGCAGCTTGCCGGGAACATACTGGCAATCACTATTTCGTCAGCGGGAACATAGGTGGGCAGATCAATCACTGCTTCGCGCAATCCCGTCCCTGCGCTGTGCGTCTCAATGTACTCCAGCCGAACGGTTGCGGGTGCAGGCAGTGTAGCGGGGTTATGATACGCCGCCCACATCACGGGTATTGCACTCGCGGTGAGAGCTGTAAGCAGTGTTGTACTTAACCCGATGCGGTAGCGTCTGCTCAGTGTTTCCATCAGCAACCCCCACCCGGCACCGGCAAGCAGAATCAGCGGCATGATTACAGCCACGTAATGCCGTGGGAAGATTGTTGAACTGGTAGCAATCACAATAGCTATCGGCAGCACGGTGAGTGTGACCAGCCGGAGCGCAAAAGAGCGACCATGCCAGCACAACAGCAGCAGCCCTCCGGCCAGTGCAACCGGCCAGACAGCGGCGAGAAAGCCAAAATCTGTCAACTGGGCGGCAAGGGTGGCAAAATTACTCTGCCAGCCGTCGTTTGCGCCGTGTGTCCCACTACCGACCCAGCCCATTGCAATGCCGAAGAACGAGTTGCCGCGCAGGGATAGATAGGCTACCGGCACTGCAAACATGCTAACACCGGTAAGGCCAATGAGCAGCAGGTTACGCACCCGCTCTACAACTGGCACTGAGCCGAACGCCAGCACAATGCCAGTTAACGTCAGGGCATAGGGGGCAGCAGTCAGTTTCATCAGTGCCGCCAGTGAGATAAACAGACCCGTTAGCACTGCATCCCGAGCATGGCCGGTGCGTGCCAGCCGGAGTGCCGCCAGCAAAGCTACGACGGCCAGTGCCCCGGCCTCAGCGTCGCTCTGTGCCAGCCGCTCATAGAAAAACAGATACGGTGACGTGACCCAGAACAGAGATGCCCACAGAGCAGCCGTTCTACCGCACCAGCGCCGCACCAGCGCATAGCCCCCGGCCAGTCCGATTACGGCAATGAACACGGTGGGCACGCGGGCCACGAAATCGGGCACGTTTTGCGGGTAGAGTGCGGCAATGGGCCAGTGGTTGATGATTTTGCCGTCGGTGATGTTCCAGAACGGGTGCAGGTTCCAGACTTCTACAGCACGGGTGAGGTGGAGGCCTTCGTCGTTGTGCAGCGGCAGTGTGGTGAGGCTGTGCAGGCGGGTAGCAAACAGGGCAAGTAACACAAACAGGGGGAGACCCCATCGCGTGATACTATGCTGTTGTGTGCTTCGGTTGTGCTGCGGCGTGGTTTTAGCTGTCCTTGAAGCGGTAGGTAATGCGGCCACGTTCCATGTCATAGGGTGTCATTTCGACGCGCACACGGTCACCCAGTAGAATACGGATGTAATACTTGCGCATTTTGCCAGACAGATAAGCGAGAACCCGGTGGCCGTTTTCCAGTTCAACCATGAACTGAGTGTTTGGCAGGGCCTCTACTACGGTACCTTCTACTTCAATCTTTTCGTCGTTTGCCATTTGGCCTCTCTGTTTGCAGGTAGATTACTGTTGATTTTAAGGATAGGACATCCGCCACGGGTGTTGCTACAGTGACGGATGAAGCGGTAGGACGTTACTAGCGCCCCTGGGCTTTGCGCTGGCGGCGACGTGCGCGGCGAATTGCCTTCTTCTTCTCAATACGGCGCAGTTCGCTCTTGGATACGTGCCAGCGTTTGCGACGGACTGTACTGAGCACACCACTGTTGGTCACTTTTTTACGGAAGCGACGCAGCAGGGATTCCTGGGACTCATTCGGTTTCAGCTTTACAGATGCCATTGCCTTCTCACCCCCTTTCGTGGTGGCTTTCAAACAAACTGCGCTACGAGACTCGTAGCGCAGGTCAGTTCTGGTTGGTTAAACGACTACAACACTGTATTATACTGGTTCTGCAACGGCATTTCCAGCTTCAGTTGCTTTTGCCTGCCATGCTTCACGTTCGGTGTCGGTCACGTCTTTCAGGCTGAGGCCAAGCCGCTGCTTTTCAGACTCGATGCTGATAATTCGCATCAGGTAGCTGCTGCCTTCGGATACGATCCGTGCCGGGTCGGAAACTTCGTGGTTGGCAAGCTGGCTGATGTGCAGCAGGGCTTCAATGCCCGGTTCAAGGCTGACGAATGCACCAAACGGTGCCACACGAGAGACACGACCTTCGATGAGCTGGCCGACGTGATACATTTCCTCAACAAGTGACCACGGGTTCTGTTGCAGGCGTTTGAGGCTGAGGCCAATACGCTTGCCTTCCTCGTCCAGACGCAGGATGTACACATCTACTGTATCCCCGACCTGTACTACTTCGCTCGGATGCTTGACGCGGTGCCACGCCAGTTCAGAAATATGAATCAGGCCGTCTGCCCCGCCGAGGTCTACAAATGCGCCGAAGTCGCGCAGGCCACTGACTGTTCCCTGTACAACCTGCCCTTCTTCGAGGCGGCTGAGAAGCTGCTCTTTGCGGGCTTCGCGGCGTTCGCGCTGGGCTTCCCGCTGGCTGAATACCAGGCGACGGCGCTTGTGGTTGACCTCGATCACTTTGGTCTTGATGGTTCTACCCACCATACGCGACAGGTGCAGGGTACGCTCATCTTCGCTCAGGCCGCGCGGCAGGTCTGCTACGTGGCTGGCCGGGATGAACCCGCGCAGGCTACCAAACGGTACGATGAGGCCGCCACGGTTGGCGTCTGCGACGAAGGTTTCGCATACATCGTCGTTGTTCATCAGGCTTTCTGCACGTTTCCAGTCTTCGTTCTGGGCAGCCTGAGAGACAGACAGCACCATGTTGCCGTCGTCGTCTTCCATGCGCACAATAGAGACATCAATCGTCTGGCCTATGGTGTAGGCATCGGCAGTGACATTCATTTTCTCAAGGTCACGGCGGGGCACCATACCATCGCGGTGCTGATTAATATCCACAATGAGTCCCTGGCCGTCTGCAACCAGAATGACTCCCTCTACGATGTCTCCACGTTCCAGCCCACTGCTGCTGAAAGATTCTTCCAGCAGGGCTGCGAAGTCCATCGCTGCGTCCATGTTTGTTTCGTACATCGTGTTCGTCATATGCTTGAAAACTCTATAAAATTCCCAAAGGCGGGCAATGATGTGGGTTGTGTTGCAGGCGCATCAAACCATACCCGGTTAGAACAACCGGGCAGCACAGTTCACTATCCAGAATGAAACGTGCTGTTACAACTGGAAATTAATGCCTGTCATTCATTAGCAAAGGCTAAATTCCACAAAGCCGCGCAGATTATATCGTTGCGTTAGAAAGCTGTCAACAAGCCCCAACAACTTTACCCTTGAAATTGTGCATATTGCCGAGTGACCCGGTGCAAATCGGGTTGGTGAAGTGTGATTGTAACGCCAGAATAATAAGAAAAGTAAATTTAATCCGGGTATCGGTTGACACAAAGATGAAGGTGAATACCATTAACCTTGAAGACTACAATCAATAACCTTCAGGGAGAACCGAATGACGATCACTACTTTGAACCGTGATGAGGCTGGCAACAACGATAATACAGACCGCGAAACCGGCCTTTCTATGCCGCGCCTGATGTTACAGATGGAAGGGCTGGCAATCCTTGTTGCGGCCACAGCTACTTACTGGCTGACGGATGCCGGGGCATGGTGGTTGTATTTTGTGCTGCTGCTGGTGCCTGATGTTTTCATGCTGGGGTACCTGTTGAACACGCGGGCCGGGGCAATTATTTATAATATCGGGCATACGCTTATCGTCGCGCTGGCGTTTACCGGGGTGGCGTTTGCTGCTGGCTGGGAAATCGGCATTGCGGTCGTGTTGATCTGGCTGGCGCATATTGGCATGGATCGGACGGCAGGATACGGGTTAAAGTATGGGGCAGGTTTTAAAGACACGCACCTTGCACGGGTGTAGAACGGGTTCGATGTGCCATATCCATCACAGATTGACGCAGATTCTATCCTGAAGGTTGCCCGAAACGCCATTGAAGCGGATGGCGTGGGCAACCTCTCGCTGAATAAGCTGGCGGCGGCGATGGGGGTTAAGGCTGCCTCATTATATCGCTACTACGATAACAAAGCTGCGCTGCTAAAGGCGATTAACCAGCAAACTATTCAACGGCTGTTTGCTGCGCTGGAACCCGCACTGGATAGCAGCTCGGCCACAATAGAGCAACTGATGATGGGTGCAAAACTTTACAGGGCGTTTGCGCTGGATAACCCGCAGACATACGGGATGCTGTTTACTAATACCATTGACGACCTGCGTCCTGATCCAGAGGAAAATGTGCGGTTGATTTTGCCTTACCAGCAGCTATTTGCAGACCTGTGTGGTGATGTAAATGCACTGGCGGCCCTGCGCGGGTACCTCGCGCTGCTGCACGGTTATGCGATGCTGCTGCTGGCCGACCAGTTACGGCGCGGCGGCGACCTGCAACAGGATTACGAGACAGCGGTACGGGCGTACCTCACAGGTTGGGTGGCGAATGAAAAATAGCCATCAGTCATCGGCGGCGGGTTCCTGCGTTCCGTTCGCGTCAGTGATGTAGTTGATGGCGCGTGCAGCGGGCGTAGCTTCGGCCAGTGCGATGTGCTGGCGATAGGCTTCCAGAGCTTCATCCGGGCGAGCGGTGGCTGCATACACATCACCCAGCAGCAGCCATGCTTGCGCGTCTTCGGGGCGTTCATCTACAGCGAAAGTGAGATCGTCTTCTGCTGGCTGGTAGTCTTCCAGTTCGATGTGCGTTCGACCCCTTTCCAGCAAAAACAGCGGGTTATCCGGTTCAAGCGAGAGCGCGTGATTGAAGTTGAGCAGCGCTACGGTCGGCCTCCCCCTACGGTGCAGCGCGACCCCACGATAATACAGTGCCGTGGCGTTGTCGGGGTCGGCCCATATCACGGTATTGAAATCGCTATCGGCGCTGAGGTAGTCCTGTGCGGCGGTGTGCGCTCTACCTCGGGCAATCAACGTATCGGCATCATCCGGGGTAATTGCCAGCGCACGGTTGTATAGCTCGATAGCTTCTTCAGTACGTTCCTGCGCCAGAAATACCCCGGCCAGCGCGTGTAGATAGGCAAGATTGGAATCATCCATGCTACTGGCACGCTCAAGGTCGTCCTGCGCCAGATCAAAACGCTCGCGGTCAGCGTAGATGCGGCCACGGCCATAGTAGGCGGCGGCAATGGTATTATCAGTCTGGATAGCGGTGTTGTAGCTGAACAGCGCATCTTCAAGGATCCCGGCAGCGTACAGCGCATCTCCCAACAGAACAAATTGCTCTGCGGTTCGGTCATCAGGGTGAACGGCGGTGAAGTCCTGAATTCCTTCGGTATACATTTGCAGCGCGACGTAAGCCTGTGCCCTGCCGATGCGTGCGGCTGTATTTTCTGGCTCGTCAGATAGCGTTTCGCTGAATCCGATAATGGCGCCGGTATAATCCCCGATTTCGGTGTAGCGAACGGCGCGGTCAAAGTCGTTCCTGATGGTGGACGGGGAAACGGAGGTGGGCTGTGCTGTGGCTGATGGTAACGGACGTGGTTCTTTGGCTGCTGTGCCATCCACAGCTACAGCGGGTGTCATCGTTGTGGATGTGCTGCCCTGTGTTGGAACAGATGAAAATGGGGGGGTGAACTCTCCATTGGGAATAAGCGTTGCAACTGATTCTTCCAGAACAGGCGGGGAATCCATATTCGCAGGATCGTTGCTGCTTGCGGTCAATGCGTAGAACAGGTATCCGGCGGCCATCAATATGAATACCCCCTCCAGTACACCGAACCGTCGTCTACCATTGTCATTCATCCGCTTGTATCCTCTGCACAATCTGCTTCGTATGCGCTGCGCACCGACTGTACGCGGCCATCATCCGGGGCAATCTCTATCAGAAAGTTGATGTCTACCTCTGCCAGTTTACAGGATTCCTGCAACAGTAGCACACTCACCCGGCGGGCGATGGCCTCTATGTTGTCTTTGTCGATGAATGTGGCGCGGGTGTAGGAGCGCAGCGCGAGTTCAATGTTATCTTCGGCGAGGTACAGGTCGCCCTGTGCCAGATAAGCCGGGATAGAAATCGGGTCAAGTTCCAGCGCACGTGCATACTGCCGGAAAGCGTCTTCGGGTTCGCCCTGCCGTGCCAGCAAATTGCCGATGGTGACGTAAAAGTCACTGCGTTCTGGCAGGATGCGGGTGGCAGTCTCATAGTCGGCCAGTGCCTGTTCCAGATTTCCCTCGCGCTCGAAAATCTGGCCGCGCTGGAAGTACAGGGCGGCCACTTCGGTAAAACTGGGTGTCATAATGGCGGCTGTAGTCAGGTCACGGATGGCAGCGGCGACATCATTGTTCTGTAGATGTTGTTCTGCACGGGCAGCAAGACGGTCTGCGATGACAAAGTACGCGCCTTCTATGGCCGAATCGGTGAGACCTACTCTTTCCGGGATGACATCGGGGGCGGGCTGCCCGATGCACTGATAGACCACCGGACGGCGCAAATACTCGACGGTGGTATCCAGCGCGAGGTCTGCTGCTGTTGTGAAATCGGCAACGGCGAGCGGGGGTTCGCTGGCGCAGCGGTGGGCGGTGCCCCGCAACAGGTACAGGTTGGGGTCGTCTGGTTGTTGAATAATTGACCGGCTGAAATCAGCGGCGGCAAAGGCATAGTCGCCATTCGCTGTATAGACGAGCGCACGACCATAACGGGCGTTGGCGTCGTCGGGGTCAAGTTCAATGGCACGGGTAAAATCGGTAAGGGCGGCCCCGATGTTGTTCTGGCTCTGTGCCAGTGCGCCACGACGGGTGTAGGCTTCGCTGAGCAGCGGATTCAGTTCCAGTGCGCGGTCAAAGTCTTCTCTCGCCAGTTTGTAGCGCCCCTGAAAGCGGTAAATCTCCCCCCGGTCGCTATAGGCTACGGCCCTCACGCTGTCCAGTTCGATGGCGCGATTGACGGCGATAAGGGCCTGTTCAAACTGCCCACGTGTAAAATAGGCCTGCGCACGCAGATTATGAATCAGGGCGTTTTCTGGCTCCAGCGCCAGTGCTGCTTCAAGGTCGGCCAGTGCGCCATCTGCTTCTCCGATGGCGATGTAGAATTGTGCGCGGCTGATGTGTGGCAGCGCGAGTTCCGGGGCCAGTTCAATGGCACGGGTAAAATCGCCCCATGCTGTGTCGTTCGCGTCAATTGCCAGTAGTGCGTTGCCACGAGCAATGTGTGCACCGACGGAGCCGGGGGTCATGCCCAGCACGCGGGTGTAGGTGTCGATGGCCTGCGGGTAGCTGCCATTGCGGGCCTGTTGCTGCCCGGTCGCAAATAATGATTCTGCACTGGCAGAGAGGGTCATGGCGCGGATGGGGACGAGAGCAGGGTCGTTCGGGTCTGCGGTGGGGATAGGCCGGTTAATATCCACTGTACGGTCAGAAACGTTAATAATGTCCGTAATCGTCTGTGCGATGTTATCGCGGAAGGGGCTGTAGGGGCCAGCAGCCAGCCACGCGATCAGGAAACCAGTCAGAACCACAATGGACAGCAGCAGCCGATTGCGAAACAACTGCCGCAAGATAGACGGTGGCGTGGCTCCGACCACGTACAGGGCATCCAGAAGTATTTCTGCGCCACCTTTATCAGATAGATCTGCCACCAGATAGTCATCAAAGGCTTTCGGGATCGGGTCTATGGTTTCCAGCAGGGCAATGATGATGGGGCGCTCGTTGTCTATCGCCTGTGCGAACTCCCAGAGGCAGCGTTTGCTGTGCAGGCTGTTGTTGGTGGCGGCAAACACAAAGGCATCACAATCCTGGATGGAGGCCTGCAAGGTCGGGCGGCTATCGCGCTGGCCGATTATTCGGTCGATGTCTACCGTCAGGCGATAGCCGTGCAGCACATCAATCAGGCTATCCAGCAGGGCTTCATCAGCCTTTTCTGTGCAGACGAAAAGACGCATTAGTACGGGGCCGTTTGCTCAAAGTTGATGACAGCCACGTTCTGGTCACAACGGTCGCTGGTGACGACCGTCAGTTGTTGAGAGACGGGTACGTCGGCCTCTGAGAAGACCTGCACGAAGTAGCCGTTGACCTGTGGTGCTGTGCTGATGACAAATTCGAAGCCGCCATCGCCAAAGGTTGCGCTGCTGCCAGTGAAAACGGTGTTTTCTTCCAGGGTGATCTGGTTGATGAACCGCATACGCAGCCCATTACGCGGTTCGCCATTCAGGCCCACCACTGTGCCGGCAATGCTTGACCACTCGCAGGCCCGCCCGTTGCCGTTCGGCGCGTAGATAATGCCGGGAGGTTCCAGCAACTGGAATGGAAAGATGATGGCGATGGTGGTGTCGGTTATGGCCTGCCCCTGTGGGGACGGTACAAGCGTGATGAAACTGCCCTGACCGGGTGCCTGTGCAACATTTGTGCTCATGGGCAGTGGCGTTTTCGTGTCCAGATCGAGACTGAGGCCCGATGTTGCCGGTTCTGTGACAGGTAGCGCCAGTGCCACAGCCGTTGCAGGCACGTCGGTTGCTGCGCCCTGTGTGGGCGCAGTGGTCACGGTTGGTGCCGGGGCTTCTGTCGGTGGCAGGAAAGTTGCTGTAATTACTTCCGGGAAGGGGGTGGGCGGTGCCAGCGGGTTCAGTGAGCTGTATGGGTTCTGGAAAATGAATACGGCATAGCCCACAATCCCCCCGGTTATTAACAGTGTGAACAGGATTACCAGTACGCTGAGCACCCGGTTTCCCTTCTTTTTTGCGGGTGGGGTGGGCTGCTTTTGCGGGTACAGGTTCGGGGACTGTTCGATTTCTGGCGGTAGTTCGCGTGGTGGCCGGATGGGTGGATAGCGTTCCTCTGGCGGGGTGTAGATTTTCACCCGTGATGTGGGAATTTCGACCTCGGCGTCAGCATCTGCTGGTATGTGGCGCTGCGGGGTTGTGGCTGGTGGCTCCACCGGGGTGGCCGTTTGTGGCGGGGTGGTGCGGGCTGTTGGCGGTGCGAAGCGCATGTCTTCGTCCGCTGGTGTGGCCCGGTGTGTACCCGGCAGCGTTGGGGGTACGGGTGGTACCGGTTTCTGTTCACCGTGAGCCTCAGCTTTTGCAGATGGCTTTTCCGGCTCTGTCGTCATGCGCACTCTCTGTCTTTAATGGCTCTTTAATCTCATGACCATGCTATCAGCATTCACGCATGGGGGAAAGTTCAGGAATGATTTTTGAGTGCCTCATCCAGCGCTGCCAGCAGGGTATCTTCCTGCTCCGGGAAAACCGTGCGTGGGTCGAGCAGCACGCGGCCTTCGTGGATACGAGCGATGATGGGTGTGCTGGCATGGCGGAGGCGCTTGAGGAACGCATCCGGGCGGGGAACGTCCAGTGAAAGGAGAACGGTGGGGAGTGTGGAACCGGGCAGGCTGCCGCCGCCTACCGTTGACGCTCCCTTTTGAATATCGGCGGCACTGAACTGTTTTGACCAGCGTTTTGCAATGCGGCCAAGGTCACACAGGCTGCGGCCCATCATCCACCATACGGGGACTTTCTCCAGCGCGTCTCCCCGGCGGTAGTGTTCCAGCGTGGCAAGTAACCCGGCATGGGTGGTTTTATCCGCACGCAGGGCACGGGCCAGCGGGTGACGCTTGAGCCGCGTGATTGTCTCGTTTTTGCCCACGATGATACCGGCCTGTGGCCCGCCCAGCAGCTTATCTCCACTGAACAGGACGGCATCGGCCCCGGCTGCAATACTGGCCTGCACCATTGGTTCGGGATCCAGCCCGAACTGCGTCGTATCTAACAGCGCCCCACTACCCACATCATCCACGAAAAGCACACCGTGTTCGCGGGCAATGCGGGCCATGTCAGCTATGTTTACGGATGTGGTGAACCCGAGTTGCTTGAAGTTGGAGGCATGAATGCGCATCAGTACGGCGGTGTTTTCTGTAATGGCGCTGGCGTAGTCGTCGGGGCGAGTTTTGTTGGTGGTGCCCACCTCGACCAGTTGTGCGCCACTCTGTGCCATGATGTCTGGAATGCGGAAACCGCCGCCGATTTCGACCAGTTGCCCCCGGCTGATGATGACTTCGCGGTTGACGGCCAGTGCAGCCAGCACCAGCACCAGCGCCGCTGCCGCGTTGTTGACGACAAGGGCGGCCCGTGCGCCAGTTACATCGGTCAGCAGCTCTTCCGGGTGTAGATTGCGACTGCCGCGTTTGCCGGTGTCGATGTCGAATTCCAATGTGCTGTACCGTCCGGCAATGGCCTGCATTGCATGGGCGGCTTCAGTTGACAGCGGTGCCCGCCCCAGATTGGTGTGAATGATGACGCCGGTGGCGTTAATGACCGGGCGTAACGTTGTGGGTTGCGGCAGATGCTGTCGAATGCGGTCAGGGCGGGTGGGGGCCGTTAGATCGTCATAGTCGCCAGAGAGGATGTCACGGCGCTCTGATTCCAGTGCGGCACGGACGGCATCACGGGTGGCTTCGTACCCGTGGATCGCTATGAAGCGGGCAACATCCGGGTGTTCCAGCATGGCCTGTACTGATGGCAGCATACGCAAACGCTCATGCGAGGTGGTCATCCTGTAGCTGGCGCTCCCTCATTCGCAGGAAAAACTCGATAACCACAAAGATCGTCCCCAGAAAGAACCCGGCAGACCACGTTAACGCACGTGGGATTTGTAGCCATGCGCAACTGACGACAAACAGACCGAACCAGACGGATTGCCGCAGGATCACCCCGCCGGTTGGTAGGGGTTGCTCGATGGGGGTAAAACGCGCGTTGATAAAGTGGACAATCGGGATCATAGTACCGATGACCGCAACATACAGGAGCATAAAAAATGCCCAGCGTTGCCCCACACGTGGGATAGTTTGCGTGACGAGAAGGTATATCCCTCCCCATCCTACAACTATCATCAACAGCGCAGATAACAGCAGACCGATGTGATCTGGCGGCGCCTGGTTACGGTTTGTTGACATGCTGACCGTTTGTGAACGTTACGAACGAGACTCGATCATTTCGTACAGTTCGCGGCTTTCCCTGGAAGGGCCAATGCCGAAAGAGTCGTCCAGCGTCTGGCACATCGCATCGTACTGCGTTCTGGCGTCGTCAATCATGCCCTTGTTCAGGTAGATGAGCATTACCTCGCGGTGGATGTCTTCACGCTCCGGTGTTTCTTTGAGGGAGCGTACGAAGTATCCCAGTGCTGCTGTCTCATCGTCGGCTTCATTGCACAGGCGGCCCATGCCGATCAGTGACTGCGAGTAAAGCTGGCGCAGTTCTGTACGGCGGGTTTCCATCCAGCCCATTGTGCCATCCTGCAAAAATGGCCCCTTGTAGAGTTCGATGGCACGCATGAGCAGCGCTTTTTCCTCGTCCTCGTCAACGGTTGTCATCGCATTGTTGACGGCATCTTCGAACTCGTGGACATCGTAGTAGCGGATGAGCTTATCGCTGGGTGTGTAGAAGCCGCCGCCGTACTGGGTCAGTTCAAAGCTCCCTGGTTCAGAGACCTTCATCGTGATGCGTTCACTGATCTTGCGCTTGGTGACATGGAAGACGTTGGTTGCTTCTTTCGTTGTGAGGCGCGGCCAGAATACTTCGAAAATCTGGTCACGGGTCACAAGCGGGTTATCCACAAAGTAGAAGAACAGGTTACGCGGTAGCGCCCCGTCCCAGTTGGTAATCTCCTGCCCGTTAACGAGCGCATAACCGCGCCCCAGTGCATAAACTTCGAGAGCTGGTCTTGGCTCATCCACAACTGTATAGCGCACGTCGTTTACGCGCTTTTCTGTCCCCAGCACTACAGCATCACCGGAGGCCACAAGCCCATACCACGGCTGATACCGTAACAGCCTTGAACTTACTACAAGCTGAACATTCCCCGGTAACTGGTTTACCAGCGTCCTGAAGAACTCCTGCATTTCTTCGTTGTGGGGTGAGCGGTCAACTTCATCAATGAAGAAGGAAATGGGACGTGGCGCACCTTCTGCAAAGGCTGTGATGTCTGCGCCAAGTGCTTCTGCCATCATGACCGGGTCATTGCTTTCCAGTGAGGATGGCAACTGTTGCATGAGGCCTTCTACTTTACCACTGAGATACTCGGCCATATGAGCAACCCAGTCTTTGAGCACAACGTCCTTGTCTTCCAGTCGATAGTAAATCAGTTCTCTGTCTGTATCTTCGACGATGTACGACAGGAATACGTTACGATAGGTTGTCCATGGATAAAGTAGTAGTAGTTTTGCTGCTTCTACCTTTTCCCGAAAACCATCCGTTGATAAACCTGTAATTGACTGAGCACGCTTCATTAATCCAGACCCCCCTGGTTATACTGTCACAATATAATCAAAACACAATTGCTTATGAACAACTTACTTAATGACTCTACCAGATTCAAAAGACAACTGCCAGTGGAAATGTAAACTTTCGAAATATGTTAGTATAGTGTTCGGAAGCCGCAACCATGTGACGGGCCTGTGCCTATGAAATCGTGCTATGAAAATTACAGGTTTGACCTGATCGCCCCACAGCATGACAGTAACCGTGATGTTATTGTGCGCAATGTATCACGGTTCGCAGGTTGTGCCTGCCATAGTAGTTTTCACCGTCAAATCCAGTATACACCGAGCTATACGGGGTGCAGGGAATGTTAAAACAGGCTCGTTTGAAGCAACTTATTGTCGGGTTACTGACGGGCTTCACGATTGGCGTACTGCTGCTGAGTGTCCCGACACCTGACATGCTGGCGACCTACCGGGTTTATGCTCTCGTGTTTATGATGCTTACGGCCCTGGCTTTGCCACTGGGTGTATTGCTATCGGAAGTCGAGATCAGCGTTGTTCATGTGGTGGGCATCATAGCATTTCTTGCGCTGGAGGCAGATGCCTTTACCGTCATCCTGTGGGCTATGTTTTTCGGTAGTGTTGTGGGTGGGGTTGCTCTGCTGCTGCGGTCACAGCCGTACCTGCCACGCCGCCGCAATGTGCGGCGCAGCATTCGCAGTATTATGGTGACCAGTGCCCGCGTTACGCTGAGCTTTTATGCATCTGCCCGGTTCTACTTCCTCATTGGCGGAGAGTTGCCGATTCGAGTTGGCGGTAGTGAGGTTGTAGCCCCACTTGCGGAGTACACGGCGTTTTATGTTGTGACGTATGCTGCGATTTATGCGCTGGAACTGTACGTTGAAGAACAGAACCCACTTGCAATTCTCCGCAAAAACTGGTTGCAGATCATTGTCGTCCTGCTCACGCCGGTTGCCTACGGGGTGCTTGCAGCCGTCATCCGAACTACGCTTCCCGTCCAGCTCTTTATACTGGCAATTCTGGGGCTTGTGCTTCTGTTTACGGTTACGTTCAGCTACAGCCGAACCCAGTATTTGCTGCGGCATCAGCTTGATGAGGTGAACGCGCTGTCT
>JBCCQC010000019.1:0-15901 GCA_039024535.1 Chloroflexota bacterium | reverse complement strand
GAAAATCCAGTTACCAAACTGCGTGCGCAGCAAAATCCATGTGGCAATACCGATGAGTGCCAGCCACCACAGAATAGAGACATCATATTCGATGTCAGAGATAATCTGCGTCACTTCGCCAGTAAACGAGGTGCGCTCTGTGATGCGCTCTATACTGATGAATGACGAATGGAAGATGCGACGCCAAGCATCCCAGCCCTCAACCCGTGTGGAAAGTGCGTCCACGTTAGAAGCACCAGAAGCCGCCAGCGCCAGCGCAATGGTAGCGCCACGCACCGCAAACAGCGTCCCCAGTGTGATGATAAACGAGGGTAGTTTGGTGCGCACGACGAGAATGCCGTTAAAGAAGCCGATAGCCAGTGCGATCAACAGCGACAGCAACATAGAAACGGGCAGCGGCAGGGCATAGGTGGTGGCGAAAATAGCTGTTGCCATCGTCGCTGCGCCCATCGTGGAGCCAATGGACAGATCGAACTCACCGGAGATCATCAACAGCGTAACTGCTACCGTGAGGATGCCCAGCTCTGAGGCTGTTTCGAGGAAAAGCGCGGTACCGTTCAGGCTGGCGAAGTCATTTCCGGCAGCGAAAGCAAAGTAAATCCAGATAATCAGTGTACCGGCGATGGCACCGGCTTCCGGGCGGCGGAGGAAACGGCGCACAGCCCCGGTCTGTTTGACGCGCTCGTCCCCTTTCTTCTGTTTGTCAACACTAGCTGTCGTTGAAGCCATTACAGAAAAACCCTTTAAGAACTCAAAATATTTTGTTGGAAAATAACACGAATATGCACAGGGCGCAGCATAACCGCCGCGCCCCGTGTAATAGCAAATCCGACAGCAGGGGTACTGCACCCCCACTGCCCATGTAGATGAATTAGCGGGTACCGCGTGCGCTGAACTCGATTACTTCTGCAGCGGTGTCTGCGGTCACAAAGCCGGGGCCGGTCTGCACGACAGTTGCGCCGGGGGTGTTCAGGTTGTCCAGGAACAGGTACATGTAAACAACGCTCAGGTAGCCCTGGGTGTACTGCTGCTGGTCAATTGCGAACAGCATGTCACCATCGCTGATTGCGCCGAGCACTTCCGGGGAGAGGTCGAAGGTAGCCAGTGCCACCACACCAATCAGGCCGTTCTCACGCATGGCTTCCAGCACCGGTACGGCACCCGTCGGGCCAAGCGTGAACACGCCGTTGATGGTTTCGTCAGCTTCCAGCGCGGCAATCACACGGTTCTGGGTGTCGGTCGGGTCATTCAGGTCTACTTCGAGAACCTGAGAGGTACCGCCGGTCTCGGCCAGTGCATCTGCAAAGCCACCACAGCGCAGGTCAAGCGCCACGTTACCGACTTCCTGGTTAATGCACAGCGCGTTCGTTACACCGGCTGCTGCCATACGCTGGCCGCCACCAAAACCTGCTTCGTATTCGGTCTGGCCGACGTGGGCAATTACACCGAGTTCTTCGGCAACGTCGCTGCCGGAGTTGATGCTGATGACCGGGATGCCAGCGTCGATAGCAGCAGTGATGGACTCACCGAGTGCGGAAGGTACCGGGTTAGAAACGATGAGGCCATCCGGGGCGCCAGCTACAGCCGTGTCGATGAGCTGTGCCATTGCAACCATGTCGAAGGTTTCTGGGGCCTGGTAGGTGGTTTCCACACAGTCCAGTTCAGCGTCGGCATCTGCAACACCGTTGCTTACTACAGACCAGAACGGGTCAGCAGCCTGGCCATGAGTAACAACCACAATGTTGTAAGTCGTGTCGCAGTCTTGGGCAGAGGCCGGGACTACAGCGAAGGCTGCAACAAGCAAGCCGAGGACAATCAGAATACGGAAGATCTTTTGCATCAATATTTCTCCTGAAAAAAAAGTAGTTAAATGGAGATGCTATAAGCCACCCCCGGCGGTTTATTCTAGCAGGTTTTACCGGGGATTGTGACAGAGTATTATTAGCACGTTATAGCGAAGATGTCAACAAAAACCCGCGATTCCCTTATCAATCTGCACAACGTTGCACAATACGCAACAAATAATCAGCGGGAAGTTGCATCGTTTCAATAACCGTTATTGTGGGGCCACCAAAAAAGTCAATCACCCGAGAGTCGTCAATGAACAGCGACATGGCAAAAGCACTCCGTGTGACCAGAATACTTGAAATCGCGGGAAGCCTGTCGGGTTACACATGACTTTACATGGCTTGCATCGCATCGGGGGAGTCCACCCGGCAGAAGACCCACCCATACACAGGCTGTAAAGTGCGTGAAGTCGAGGTCAACGGAATCTGAGACAGCTTCGATGGCGGCCCGGAACTACAGAAAATGTCCAGCGGGAGTCATCATTTCGGGTTTGCGACACATTGTAGGGGCACCAGTGAATCATCGTCTGCACAACCCGGAGCACAGCGGAACACCCCGCCAGAATCTATATCGGGCTATTCCACGATGGCATTTGTGAGGAACAGCAGATCACCTACCGTGTCACCGTTCATGGTTTTTGCCGGGAGTGCCGTTACAGTCTCCACATCGTAGACACCGAGCAAAATCGGGTAAGTGCCGGGGGCCGTCTCACAAGGGACTTCCAGCGTACGTCCTTCAAAATACATCGTTTCAGCTTCCCATAAGGATGTCCCCGGCGACAGTGGCAGGTCACTGCGAGAAAGGCCGACGCCGTTTTCGTCGCTAAGTACCACAGTCATGTGAAGGTCGTCTGCAATATTCTCTGCATCTGTAGCCCAGATGGTTTCGAGCGGCAATGTGGCACAGGGCGCAACCGTGAGATCTGCCGGGATGCCCCATTGCAGCAGTTGGAGCGCGTCATCCCCGAAGTTATAGTCTGGGGCTGTGTCATGCGGCCCGGTGTGATAAGCCGTTACATCAAAATCGTGGCCTACAAATGGAAACTGCGCATGGTACGCAATCGGGAACATCGGCGCACTGTCTGCCAGAGTGAATGCATTCGGATTGGTCAGGTTTTGCTGCCGTACATGCCAGATCATGCCCGTCCGCGCAGAAAGCGTATCAATATCCCCGGCGGTAATCTGCTCCGTGAAGTTACGGCGCGGGATGCGGTTATATATCAGTTCGTGGTCTTCATCCGGCGGCACCACATACATCCCGTCACTGTCCGGCAGATTATCCAGAAACAGGCGCTTTACAGCATCCGTGTGCCAGTGGGATGCTGTTTCGATGATGACAGGGCTGCCGGGCTGGTATTGCTCTGACAATACAGAATCGTAAGCACGATCCGAGAAAATAGTGAGGCCGAAGAGCGCCAGTTCATCCGTCAGGTGCAGATTAAACAGCCCCAGTGTTGAACAGGCAGTGTCTCCTGTTACCGGGATAGAATGCGTGCAGTCAGCGTGGTTGGTATATGCCTGCGTAAAGTTCTCTCTAAAAGACACGACCATAACCACGCCATAACCGTGGAAGGGGACAGCAACCAGTGCGATGCCAATCGTGGCATAGGCCGCCGCCCGCTTGATTGGCGTGGGGTTTTGCAGCAGATGCACCAGGCTTATGCACATCAATGCCACCAGTGCCGCCCAGAACATCAGGGACATATCGAGGTACCACGGTGCAGTGGCCTGTACCAGCCCCCATGTATCGGTGCGGCCCACGCTAATCATTGCCCCGGAAGCAAACCCCTGTAACGCCATCGTCCCCCAGATGACCACAACACATCGCTGCCCCACGTACAGTAAATAGGCAGCGTTTGCCACAAATACCAGCAACCCCACCACGGCAATCTGCTGTGCCAGTTCAATGTGGGTGTGGATAAACGGCTTGCCCAGATACGTGAGAATAAAGCGTCCATAGGCCGGGAGGCTCGCCAGTATCGCCCCCGCAGATAGCTCCACACCACCGGCGGCTTCCTCTGCGCCAAAGCCCGGACGGTTGACAAAAAACACAACGCTGAACACCATTGCACCCACCCACAATGCAACATGCCGCCAGTGCCGATACCCCACGTACCACAGCGCAGGGGCCAGCACTACCCATGCCGCCAGCCCATTAACGGCAACCAGCACCTGGCAGAATACAATCGCAGCAATCAGGGCCAGCCGTAACAATGTGGGTGGCTTTTTGCCAGACACAACGATCAGTGCCAGTGTGAACAACAACGCCGACTGTGCCCAGATGGACAGGATACCGATCACCCACGCAAAATCTTTTTGCAGGCTCAGTACCAGCGCAGACAACGGCACCGCCGCAAACACGAGCGCACGGCGCTCATGCTGTGACACCAGTACCAGCAGCGCCCCCCACAGCAGCAAAAAAACCACAAAAGATACCACCGCATCAATCCGCACATCCCAGTTAAACAGCCATGTATTTACAATCGTCGTCAGTGTGGAAAACAGATAGGTGTGAATACCATTGCCCAGCCCTATCACCTGCGCATAATCCAGAGTGCCAGCACGCGCCGCAATAGCTGTAGAGGCGTTGTACAGGTAATCGTCGAAAATAGGAGCATTCTGCCGATTGTAGAGCGTCATATAACGGATGACCGCCGCTGGAAATATCAGTGACACTGCCGCAACGAGGAAATAGACCGGATTCTGCCAGATGGCACGTAACAGGTTACGCATAATGATCTCTTGCCAGTAATTACAGATTACGTGCGCAGATTATGCCTGCATACACTGGCCTATGGTAGCCATGAAACGTCAGGCTGGCAGCGATATGTGATTATTGCAGGATCATATCACTGGAATCGTGTATGCTGGTGGTGTGTGTACATGATTGCAGGTGAAAACCATACCCGATGGCCCCATTTATCATTAATTGGTACAACAACGAAAAACGTGACATCATTCACTCTCACATCCCTGTTGACGGCACATGGGCCGACTTTTATCAAGCGGTAGACACAATTCAGTTACTGGTCGAATCCGTGCCGCACCGCGTTGATCTGATTACGACATCCGAGCGTGACCTGCCCCCCGGCAACCCGATAGTACAACTACAGCCACTATTCACCATGCTGGACGCTACCGATAACTTTCACACCCACATTATTGTAATGCCAACCACATGGCGCATTGCGAAACTATTTATTGATGTGGCAAACCGCGTGCTGGTTCGCGGGCACCAGATGCTCATCCTGCGATCCATCGAAGACGCTCTGGCGCACATTGAGCAAAGCCGTACCCGGCACAACACAGGCATCACCTGAAGTTTGATACGTGTGCGGGGCCATCATGAGCATTTGCACATAACTCCCTGTGGCAAATAGCCATGCGGGGCATCTCCTGTATAATGCTGTGCATCTTTCCGCACAACATCGAAGCTGCATCGCCCATGCCATCCTACCTCACGCTGTTTTACACCCAGAATACACGGGGGCAGTTCTACCTGCTGCCGCGCCTCGCTACCCTGCTCAAACGGCTGAAGCAGCAGGCAGAGGGCCGCATTCTACTGCTGGATGCAGGCGCAAGCTGCGACCCCAGCGTGAAGTTATGCCAGCAAACCGGGGGGCGTGCCTCGATCATTGCGCTGGATGCGATGGGGTTCCATGCAGTAAATGTGACGGGCTTTCTCGCGGAAGGGTCACGAGAGAAGCTGGCCGCAAACTACCTCAAGGTCGCGCTGGTCGATGCGCTGCATCCGTACCACCATGAAGGTATCGCCTATTCTGCAAAGCCCCCGGCCACACACGATCAGTCCCTGCACATCGCGCTGGAAACCGTGACCGAAACCCATCTGATGCCAGCGCCCTCGCAGGGGTACATCTTTACGCTCAAGTTACGCACCATCGGGGCAGGGCAAATCGGCCAGGCCACCCTGTCTATTGATAGCACGGATGTCGATCTGGTACAGTCCACCATTCACAGCCTCACCCCGGATGTGGTGCCCGATGCCACCATTGCCGGAACAATGGAGTTTATTGAGGACGAGGCCCGCTACCACAGCCGGAACCAGAAAGACAACGCACAGGGCGATGCCTGATCCCCGATAGGGCACCCTCATCAGCCAGATACTGACACACCCCCATTATAATGATATAAATGAGGGTTATTATTGGTGATTGGGGGGCATGGGTTGGTCGTCTGGACATGTCGACCTGCCACACCTTCATAATCCCGTGAGCCACACATTCGAGTTCACAGCGGGTGGGTTCCCCCACCACGCAAAGCCAGGATACACATGCTGATGTTTTCCATACCTCCCCCCGTACTTTACTTTGCAAGTTTTGTAATTGTAGCCATCGCAGCCCATGAAATCGGTCACTTTCTGGGGCGGTTCAAGCTGCCCCACATCACCGGCTACCTGCTGGCCGGCCTGCTTATTGGCCCGTTTGTACTGAATTTAATCCCGACAGAGGCGATTGACGGCCTGCGCTTTGTGGATGAGATCTCACTGGCTGTTATCGCTTTTGTAGCGGGCAGCGAACTTTACCTCAAAGAGCTACGCAGCCGTATGCGCCCCATTCTGCTGAACGCACTGGGCATCACAGTGGCGGCACTCATCATTATCACCACGGCTGTGTACTACCTCACACAGTTTATCCCCTTTGCAGAGGGGCTTAGCAACACGGCACGGCTTGCGGTGGCCCTGCTGGGCGGCACGGTGCTGCTGGCACTATCCCCGGCGTCCACCATTGCAGTGATCCAGGAAGTACGTGCGCGTGGCCCGTTCACAAAAACTATTCTCAGTGTCACCGTCGTGATGGACATCGTCATCATTGTGCTGTTCGCCATCAGCACGGCGCTGGCGGCGGCCCTGCTGTTCAATGAACCCATGAATGCCAGCTTTGTAGCGCTGCTGGCACTTGATCTGACGATTGCGGTCATGGCCGGGTACCTGATTGGCAGGCTGCTGGAACTGGTGCTGGGGCAGACGTGGATCACACCGGTCAAAATTGCGCTGGTGCTGGGTATTGGTTTCGGCGTCTTCTGGACAGGGTTCCAGCTCACCGACATTTCAAAAGCAAACTTCCCATTCACCATCCATGCAGAACCTTTGCTAACGTCGATGATTGCCGGGTTTTACGTCACGAACTTTACTGCCTACCGTCAAGAGTTTGAGCGGCTGCTGCACGACGTTTCGCCGGTCATCTACGTGGCGTTCTTCACGCTGACGGGTATCGCGCTCAAACTGGATGTGCTGCTGGCGTCCATAGGCATTGCAATTGTGCTATTCGGGGTGCGGGCGCTCAGTATTTTTATCGGGTCGTTTGCCGGGGCCACCCTTGCAGGGGAGCCAATGCGCGTCCGCCGGGTGGCGTGGCTGGCGTTGATTACCCAGGCCGGGATCGCACTGGGCCTGGCCCGCGAGGTTTCTGTACAGTTCCCGGATACGCTGGGTAGCGACTTTGCCACGCTGATTATCGCTGTGGTGGTGCTGAACGAGATTTTTGGCCCGATCTTCCTGAAGTTTGCCCTGCGCAACGTGGGTGAGTCTCATGAGCCAGAAACCGCGCACCCGGACGAAATCCGCGATGCAGTTATCCTGGGTGTGGAGCCGCAAACCCTTGCGCTGACCCGTGAACTGCTGCGCCACAACTGGCAGGTGGTGATGGCCGATACTGACCGGGAGCACATCGCACACGCCCGGGCCCACGAGTACAACGGTGGCGGGGACAGCGTCAGTAAGCAGTACATCACCGGCGTAAGTGAAGACTGCATGGCAGAACTGGTTAACGAGCGTACTGACGCACTGGTGGCGATGCTGGACAATGACGCCGAAAACCTGAGGGCCTGCGAGATCGCCTACGAAAAATACGGCATCCAGCGTATGGTGGCCCGCGTCCACGACGAAAGTATGCGCGAGCAGTTCACAGAAATTGGCGTCACACTGGTAGACCCGGCCTCTGCGATGGTGGGCTTGCTGGATCAGGCAGTACGCACGCCACAGGCATCTGCATTGCTGCACCACAAAGACCCGGAAAACGACATCATACAGATTACAGTATCTGCACCGGATGTAGACGGCGTGCTCATCCGTGATTTGCGCCTGCCAACCGATACGCTTGTGCTGGGCATCCTGCGCGGTGGGCACAGCGTACTGCCCCACGGCTACTCACCGGTTCACCTCAAAGACGAGATTACAGTGGTAGGCAGTCCAGAAAGCCTTGAAGAAGTGCGGCGGCGGCTGGGCTATTGATGTCGCTCCGTTAGCACTGCCTGCAAGCGCCCTCGGCTCGAGGGCGTTTTTGTTCCCGGCCTGCCGCATCGCTATAATGACAGGTAGCTGTGTTCTGGCTGGCAGAATTCATGAGCCGGTTCCACCATACGCGGTTCGATTTGTTGTACAATAGACTCTGTTCACCTATAGCGAAAGAGTAACCACACCCCCATGTTGCCCGATCATCGCCAACCCGATACGTCGTACATCCGTGAACGCCTGCTGGAATTGCAGAGCGGCTACCCTGTTGTAGAAGGTTTGATGCTGGTTTCTCGCGGGGGGTTCGTACTGGCCTCAACGTTCAACCGTGAAGATAACGTCTCTCGGCTGGCAGCAGTGACCCGAACCATGTTCCTGCTGAGCGAAGACGTTTGCCGGGAAATGGGCCGGGGCGACATGAAAGACGTGCATCTAACCTACCGGCGCGGCCACGGTGGTGACGACAATGCGCCCAGCCGCGTGATTTTAAAGCCCGTTAACGATGTAACAATGCTGATGATGGTACTCCACAGCCCACTGGGTGGCGCACAAACCCCTCAGGAAACCCGTTTTCTGGTGGATGTTGAGCGGATGCTGGCTTTCATTGCCCATCGCATTACCGCAGAGGCATAACCCCGTTACACAGGACGAGGAAGATTGAGAAAGGCCGGATTATGAGTGATGGAATCGGCAACACAAACCTGAAGGTGCTGGTTTACGACACAGATTTTTATGCGCTGATGGCAGCTAACAGCTACCTGGCGTGGGATCGTCGTACCCGCGTGACGCACCTTTCTGAGACACTGGACGAAATGTGGGCCTACCTCGATGACCTGCCCTATGCAGAACTCCCCGACGTTATCCTGTTTGACGCCGACCACATCCGCTCACCGGACTACCTCGCAGAAAACATCCGCCGCCTGTGCCAGCGGATGCCCGATGTAGTTATTCTGTGTACGGCACCGCAGTTCGAGCAACTGGGACAGTCCGGCACGCAAATCGTAACGGCTGCTGCCGATGCCGGGGCGCGTGGGTTTCTCGTCAAGCAGGAAATGCGCCTGCAACTGGCATGGGCCATTGTGTTTGCTGTCGATCAGGATTTTGTGGTAACAAAAAGTGTTAAAAAACTGACGGAAGACCACTACGACCGGCGTATCTTCGAAGCCGCCGTGCTGCCCCCACAGCGCCAGTACCCGGAACTAACCGACCGCATCCGTCAGGCGCTGGCCCTGACGGTGGTAGAGGGGATGCCAGCACACCTGGCCGCCCACGAGATGGGCATCAGCCTGCATACCGTGCGTGGCTACGTTAAAGAGGGCTACCGCATCATGGAATCGCACGACCAGACCGACTATCCGGTAGACATGACACCGCAGGAACGGGCGTTCATGCGCTTTACTGCATTTGAGGACTGGCTTGAAGATGAACTGTACGGCACAAACCCGGATGAGCAACCACACGTTGACAATCCTGACGCGTAGGACATTCTGCAATTGAACACCTTCTCTGTATTGCTGCGCTGGCTGCGCCGCCCCATTAACTTGATTGCCCTGCTGCTCGTATTGACACCGCCGCTGTTGATTTTACTGATGACACAGGCGTATTTCGTGCGGGAGGCACCCTACATCGATCAGTGGTCGCTGGGGGTGTATGTCGCCACCCGTGCACAGGCCGGCACACTCACCATTGGCGACGTTACCAGCCAGTACGGTGCTCATCACATTATTCCCTCCAACCTGACGATTGCCGCATTCTCGCTCCTCAACCGGTATGACGTTTCACATACGATACACATCCAGTGGATGCTCTCAGTGATACGATGGGGATTGCTACTGGGACTTGTTGGTATTCAGCAGACCCGGCTACTGGCCCCGTCAGCCGTATTGTTATCGCTGTTTGTGTTTTATCCTACACAGCTCCACCTCTGGGAATACAGTTTTAATATGCCATGGCTTTATGTGCAGGTGTTTCTACTGGCCGCCCTCATAACGATTGCGACCACGAAGCCCGGCCCGGTACCGTTTTTGATAGTAGCGATATTGGCTATATGTGCGACGTTCACGATTGCGGTCGGACTGGTCACGTGGGTGGTACTGCCGGTGGCAATGTGGCTGGCGGGGTATCGGCAGTGGCGGTATGTTTTCATGTGGGCCGCTGTGACAGCGGTCACGGTAGGCGTCTATTTTTCGCCTTTGCTACCGGTGTTCGAGCGTCTTGATTTACTGATACCGGACTTTGCCAGCGATGCACCACTCGCAACACCCGGCCAGATCTTACGCGGGGTAGCTGTCTATCTGAGTGCGCCAATGTTGTTCTTCAACGTTCAATTGGCATTTGTCATCACCGTGGGCGGCGTGGCATGGTTGTGTGGTAATGCATGGCACATCTGGCGCAGGAATTTGATGCCGACACAGCACATCGGTATCTGGCTGGCAATAGCTTTCTTTGCTCTGGGGAGCGCTGCTCTCACTATGCTGGGGCGTGCAGGAGCCATAGCGCCAGTTGATGCAGGTAAACAAACCCGTTACTTCAATGTCGGAGTCAATTTATGGATTACATGCAGCGTGTTTGCATTGGTAATCATCGGTGCACGGGGACAGCGACGCTGGCGAGTTTATAGTAACCTTACCGGTATTGCTATTGTGGTAGCATGTCTCGTATTTACCAGCTTCCAGACAGTGTTTTTATTGCGAACGGTGTATGGTCATAATGTGTTTGAAGCAACCTCGCAGCCCAACGCCGATTACGATAACTGCTTCCTGACGTTCCCACTGCACCGTGATGATGCCTGCATCCCCCGCGATTACGGTATGAACCATCATGCGCAGCCCGCATTCATCTACCAACTGGCGGTTTACCGGCTGGCCTTGTTCCGTGACTACCCCGCCCAGAGCATTCTACCGGAAGAAGCCCCGGTTATTGTTCACACGAATGATGAGTGGCTGAGCCTGTACGTGCGCGAGTTTATGCTGCCGGATGTGCCACAGTTGCACCTCACGCAACAGGCACAATGGGACGACCCGTCGCAGTTTGACCCGCCGCTGGAAAATGTAGTCTACAGTGAGGTTCCCGCTGAGGTAGTGCGTGAGTTCGTGGAAACACACGGGACTGTGTACTACCTGAACATTCCCGAAGTCGCAGCCAGTAGCCCGGATGTGCTCCGGGCCGTAGAAACGGGCACTATCGACTCTGTTGACATCGCAGCCCCTCGTTACATAGACGCTCGCTTCACATTACGTCGCATCCAGCACGGCCAATGAGCCAGCTATGCCTGTGTATCCGTTATCGGGGCCAGCGGAATGGTAACCCAGAACACAGAGCCGCCCTCTGGTGGCGAATCCACGCCAATTTCGCCCTTCTGCAACTGGATCAGATGGCTGGCAATCCACAGGCCCAGCCCGTGGCTGCTTTCCCCGGCAGTGGGGGTTGTGCTCAGCTTACCGAACGGCTGGAACAGATTACGGCGCTCATCCGGTGGAATACCCGGCCCATTGTCGGCAACGTAAATGCGCAGATGAGATGCCTCCTGCTGTGCCCACAGGCGGATTTTGCCCTCTGGCGGGCTGTACTTGATGGCATTGCTGACAATATTGCTCATCACCTGGGCAAACCGGGGCGGGTCACACAGGATCAGCGCATCGGGTTCCTCTAGCTGGATGCGAATCTGCTTTTCGTAGGCGGTGGCATTAAACTGTGAGATGACATCCCACAGCAGGTCACGCGCACTGGCAACGTCAACGTGCATGTCAATTTTGCCGCTGGTCAGGGCCGCAGAATCCAGAAACTCCCCCACGACCTCCGTCATAGAAGCAATCGTGGTTTGCATGGTATCCACCACAGCATGTGCCCGCTCATTTTCTGGTGGCACTAACTCGTTCAGCAGCACGGCCCCCACTTTGAGGCTGGTGAGCGGCTGTTTGAGGTCATGTGACGCCATGCGAAAGAACTGCTCACGCATCTGCTGGGTGTCGTTTAACCGCTGAATCGTAGAACTGCGCTCGTCAGAGAGTAACTTGAGCTTGAGCTGTGTGTTGATGCGGGCGCGGGCAATGTCCATATCTACCGGCTTGGTGATGTAATCGTTAGCCCCCATGCCCAGGCCACGCACCACATCGGTTGTGTCAGACATAGCAGAGATCAGGATCACGGGCAGTGTAGTAGAATCCTCAGACTTGCGCAGTTCAGATAGCACCGCCAGCCCATCCATCACCGGCATCATAATATCCAGCAAAACCAGATCGAATGTTTGTTCCTGTAGCAACAGCAGGGCCTGTTCGCCGTCCGAGGCAGACGTCGTGGTGTGGCCCATACTATGCACCATACGTTCAACCAGATTGCGATTGACATTGTTGTCGTCCACCACGAGTACGTGGGGTGTTCGATCCGGCGTAACCTGTAAATCCAATACAGACATATAAACTCACCTGAGGCAGACCAGCGCATACACACTGAATACTATCACAGAGCAGGTGCAACACACTGTAACAAATCAATAAACAGATTGTGACACGCGCCCTGTGGCTAGCTCAGGCGCAGGCGCTGGCTCTGGACTTCATCCATGGCGTCTATCGTGTCCTGCAATCCAGCCACCTCATCCTGGATTTCCAGCCGCAGGCGTTGTGCGCGTGCGCCATCTACCTCGCGGGTGCCCAGCAGCGCCATCTGCGCATATACCGTACCCAGAGAAGACAGCGTGCTTTCCAGTTGGATTTCTGCGCGTTTCATACTGTTTACAGAGGCGTCCAGGTTGGCAAGCTGCTGCTCTAGCTGCTGGAGTTTGCGTTCAAGGTCGGCACGTACTTTCTCATCCGTTTCCATGTCGATGCGGCGGCGGGTGGCTTCGATGTCGGTTGTTACGCGGCGGCGGTCACGTTCTACCAGTTCATTACCCTCGAACGAGTCAATATGCAGCGCGAGGTCATACATGTGGCCGATCCAGTCATCCACATCGCTAACGGTCTGGCTCAAACTGAGGCGCATAGCCCCCTCGTGGCGCTTGACCAGCTTGAGCATATTGGCGCGGTATTCCAGCGCACTTTTAAGGCGCTGGCGCGAGACGCGGTTGTTAACCTCGTTGATGTCGTATTTGCGCTCAAACTCGCGGGCGACGGCCTCACGGGTGGCTTCCGGGTCTGCGAGAGAAGATAATACCCACGCGCCCTCGGCAATTGCGCCGCCAATAATCCAGAACCACGGCTGCCAGCCGGGAATGCCCGTTTCTGGTGCCAGCAGGTACAACCCGGCGGTGATGCCGAGGGTCACGGCGCTCTGCCAGCTTAACAGCGAACTGCGTAAAACAGCGCCCAGTGCCCGCTGCCGCACTTCATCGGAGAAATTTTCTGACATAGTGTGTTGCTCTCTACCCGTTTATGTCAACTATACGCTAACTATAACGCAGAGTTGCGTACCCGGAAACGCTGTGTGGTTTAAATTATGGGTTGGTTGTGGGGGTTCATATCCCCCCCACAGGATGTTACAAAACGGGGTTTAGCTCTCGCCACCCAGCAGACGACGACGGCGTTCCTCAAGCTGGCGCTCGATCTCGCCACCTTCTACGGCCTGGTCAATCTGGTCAGACATGGACATGGTTGCCATTTCCAGGCGGGCATCTTCCTGGTCAATGCGGCTGCGGATCTGCTCGGCAATGCGGTTGACATCGCTGTCGCCCATCTTCGTTACATCTTCCAGGCTCTTGACGGTCTTCAGCGTCTGCTTCTTGGCGGCAGCCAGTTCCATCAGTGCGCGCACCTGCTCGCGCTCCTGCTTCACGCTGGTCAGTTTAGCTTCCAGCTTCAGGCGCATAGAAAGCATCTTCTGATATTGCTGTTCCTGCGTCTGCCACTGCTCGTAATAGTCCTGGGAAAGCTGCTGCTTGGTGTTCAGCTCGGCCTGGGCAGCGGCGGCGAGGTCGGTTTTGCCCTTGATGATGAGCGTGTCAATGTCACGGTCGAGCTTTTCTGCCTGGGATGCAAATTCCTCATACTTGCGCTTGAGCGTGCGCACGGTGCCGCCCACAGTAGCCGCGCTGTCTTCCAGTGCATCAAGGTTGCGCTCTACCTGGCGGATGTATTCGTCCATCACCTTCACGGAGTTGGACTCCAGCGCACGGTCTACGAGGCTGTGCATATTTGCACTCAGCAGGGTACTCACTTTATCAAGGAAAGATGGCTGTGCCATAAGGGTTTTTCTCCATGTAAAACTGATTGTGTATGGTTGCATCCATTATAACGCAACTATAGCACTAAAGTTTTAAGACTGCTGTGTGTGCTCAGCAGTTTTTACAGGTTCCACGGGCAACCGCAACATAAACGTAGTGCCTTTTCCCATCTCAGAGTGTTCAATTTCTGCCACGCCGCTGTGCAGTTCGGTAATGCCACGCACAATCGTCAGGCCGCTGCCCGCGCCCTGGTCTTCGTAGTGGGCGCGGTTAATCTGGTAGAACATCTTCCACACGTTTTCCAGCTCATCCTCCGGGATGCCCCGGCCATGATCTGTCACGCGGATGACGACCTCATCACCTTCCTGTGCCGCGCTGATGTCAATCACATCATCCGGGGTGGAAAACTTGAAGGCGTTATCCACCAGATGGCCGATAGCCCGCGCCAGAAACTCCTCGTCGCCTTCAATCACCGGCAGATCATCGGGAACATCAATGCTGAAGTGATATTCGCCGTCCTCCGGGATTTTTTGTGCGTCTTCGGCAGCCATGATTATCACGCTTTTAAGGTCAGAGATGGCGCGTTTGCGATAGGCGTAGGTGCGGGCGGCGCTGTCCGTCTGGAGTTCGACCAGCATAATAAAGTTTTCAATCAGGCGGCGCAGGCGGTCGGCCCCGTTTTTTACGCCATTGAGGAATGTGAGCATCTCGCCGTTCTGGGCGTCTTCCGGTGCCACATCACCCAGCATATCGGAGTAGGCCACCACAAACGTAAGCGGTGTGCGCATTTCGTGGTTCAAAATCGTGAGGATGCTCTGCTTCAGTTCGTCCTCGCGGCCATCCTGCACCCGGCGCATATCCCGTGCCCTGTCCAGCCGGGATTTGATAGCGACCAGCAAATCATCGGCGTTAAAGGGCTTCACCACATAGTCATCCACACCCAGCTTTTTACCACGCTGGATGTCGCTTTTTTCGCCTTTAGCCGTCAGGTAGATAAACGGGATCGACACGAAGCGGTCAATTTCGCGCACCTTCATCAGGAACTGAATGCCATCCATGCGGGGCATCATAATGTCAGACACAATCAGGTCTGGCGGGTATTCCTCATCTTCCAGCACGGCAAGGCCAGCTTCACCGTCCGTCGCGGTCAGCACCGTGTAGTTCTCCAGTTGCAAAATATCCCGAATCCCGGCCAGCAGGTTCGCATCGTCTTCTACAATCAGTATCTTTCCGCGTGACATGGGCCTTTTCACCTGTTCTTATTCCGATTCCAGCACGACTACCGCTGTGCACCTTCCCGATTATGTTAAATTAAGGCTCACAGCACAACGATTGATCCTCTGATTTTATCTGGTTTTTCTTACTTATGGCGGTCGTGGATGAGCAAAAGGTCAGAGAGTATTGCAAATGCCGTTTCCAGTTGGCCCGCCCCGGCCCCGATCAGCGTAATATCTCCCATCAGGTCTGTACTCAGGGTAATGGCATTGGTTGCCCCACCCACACCGGCCAGCGGGTTATTGACGGGCAGCCGAACCGGTTTCACACTGCCGCCCTCAGGCGTGGCCTCTGCAATCAGCCTGTAGCGTTCGCCTGCTGCCGCTGCTGCCTCAATATCGGCGGCTGTAAGGTGCGAAATGCCAGTCACAT
>JBCCQC010000018.1:0-16788 GCA_039024535.1 Chloroflexota bacterium | reverse complement strand
TTTAACAGTTGTCGATCAAGTTTCTAGCTTCGTTAAGGTATATCTGATGAAAGCAAAGTCAGATACACTGGAGATGGTCAAAAAGTACGTGGCAAGTTACGGGAAGCCGCGCACCATCAGAAGTGACAATGGCACTGAATACACAAGCAATGCATTCAAGTCCTTTTGTGTGGACAATGGGATCAAGCAGGAGTTCACGGTCCCTGGCACCCCTCAGCAGAACGGGAAGGCAGAACAGTTCTGGCATGATGATGGTGTGTGCTTCAATGACAGTGATCGTGCCCGCTTCGTACTCCATGTCGCCGTCCAGCATACCGAGGTGCCGCATAGTGTTCAGAACTGCCCGTCTATTACGGGCCATATCATCCGCGCGGTAATCACGCAGGCCGGGGCCGCCACCAATATTTGCAACCGTAACGGCTTTACCGTCCGTTGCCGCCTCGTATGCCAGTGAACCATCCGCTGCCTGCCCCGTGACGACCTGTGGCAGTCCTGTTGCAACGGCCATTGCCTGCGATTTATCTGCCTCGCCTGCAGAATAGATACCGGCATAACGGTTGTATGCCCACTGTGACCCGCTGCGAATGTCCAGCAGCGCGTCTGCCGGGTTGATGACCGCATCGTAGTACTGTGCAATCATCTGCTCACTGATGGTGCCGTTCAGGTTGCCACGTCCGAGTTTGTTCAGGTGTTTGCCGTCCCATGCGCTCACAATCTGCGTAAACTCAAAGCCGGATGTGTTCATGAGCGGGACGACAACGACAGTGCCTTTGATGTGCGCCGGGTCGAGTTCTTTCACAATCTGCGGGAGTATGAGCGCCGGTTCAATCTCCAGCCCACTTAACCCGGACTGCACCACCAGTGTAGGGCCGTCCTGCGCACCGTTGATGATGTGCAGTGGGATGTGTACGGGGAAGCGCCCGTGTGTTTCGCCGGTTTTGAACTGTCCATAGGCTTTTTCACCTGCACCTGCTTCTATAGTTCCAATTTTCATAGTTAGCTCAACCCATCAAATGAAACGTACAGGTCAGTTTTTGTGCGGTCTTCCACACGATCTACCGTGCCGAGGATGCCAACAGATGTTGCACCGATGGTAGGCCACTCCTGGCCGCTCGGAATCACGATGCCGAAGCGCGGCGCAGGCATTTCTGCCAGCAGGTCGCCCGTGTAGGGGTCAACGAGGTGGGCGTAAACGTCGCCTTCCTGTAGCTCATCTTTGAACTTCTTTAGCCGCATAAACAGCCCGTCTACGTCCGGCTTCCAGATGACTGTCCCGGCGTTGTAGACCGTACACAGATCACCGTCGGATTCGAACTCGCCATCAATCATGCGCATAGCCTTCATGATGTTCCAGATGCCGCGTTCGGCATCGCGCACATTGTCCTCGCCGTTGGCATACCAGCCGGTGCCACCACCGAATTCCATCGTTAGCTGAATGGTGTTGACGCTTTCAATCGCGGCTTTTGCATTGTTCGCGCCAAACGTCCCTGGCGGGAAAAACGCCGCCTGATCCAGCCCGAAAGCTACAACCAGTTTGCGCCGCTTCAGTTCAATGTCGGTCGGGTTTTCGGGGTCTTTTTCCGCACCGAACAGCACATAACGCTCATAGGCAGTGCGTGCCCCGGCGTGGAAGTCTAGCTGGACGTGCGCCTGTTTAATCACTTCCTCGAAATAAACGTATGCCACCTGATCGGACACACTGCCATCTTTTTTGCCGGGGAACTGACGGCTGATGTCCTTGTTATCAATGCGGGAGCCGCGCTCACCGAGTTCGAAACCGGCCCGGTTTACCACAGGCACGGCAATCACGTTGCCCTTGAACGTGGCCGGGTCTAAATTCGCAATAAAGTTCAAGATCGCAATAGAACCGATGACCTCTGCGCCATGAATTGCGCCCTGTACCAGCAGCGTTGGCCCCGGTTCTGCCCCGGCAAATAAGTGAATGGGAATATCCGGGCTTAAACCAGAGCGTGACTTTGTCGTTTCCAGATACCCGAAAACGTGCTCGCCCGGTTTTGCCTCCATGTTTCCTACTTTTAACATCTCTCTGCCCTCCTTAATAATCTGTGAGGGTAGGGGCACAGCGCCCCTACCAGACATCTACCGAGCTTCATTAGCGCGGGTGTGCGCCCATATATTTGTTGAACCAGCCAAGTATGCGCCGCTGCCGCTCAATACGGTTGCCCGGCCTGCCGCCGCGAGAGAGGCCGTGGCTTTCACCCTCGAACATGACGAGTTCGACCGTTTTACCCATCCACCGCAGCGCGGCAAACATCTGCTCGGCCTGTTCTGGCGGGCAGCGCCAGTCTTCGTCGCTGTGGATGATGAGCAGTGGTGTGGTGACGTTGGCGATATGTGCAATCGGGGATTGTTCCCAGCTTGATTGCAGGTCGCGCCACGGATTGGTGTCGGTTTCGCCCTCGGTGCATTCCGGCCCGATGTCGGACGTGCCGAACATGCTGATCTGATTGACGATAGAGCGCTGCGTGACGGCGGCAGCGAAGCGGTCTGTGTGGCCGATGGCCCAGTTCGTCATAAAGCCGCCACAACTCCCGCCCGTGATGCCGAGCCTGTCTGCGTCGATATATGGGCGTGCTGCTAGCTCATCTACACCCAGCATCACTTCTTCGAAATCTTTACCACCCTGGTCACCCATGCTGGCATGTGTCCATGCCTGCCCGTAACCCGCCGTAGTGCCGCGCTGGTTGAAGTAGGCAACGGCATAGCCCGCGTTGGCGTACATCTGGAACTCGTGGTTGAAGTCCCACGAGAACATGGAACAATGAACATATACAATCGTCGGGTATTGCTTCGTCTCATCAAATTCCAGCGGCTTGATGAGCCACGCATGGACTTTTGCACCGTCCACGCCGTCGTAATAGTAAGACTCTGGCGCAGAAAGCGACACATCGCGCAGCCACGGGTTCAGGTCGGTGAGTTTTGTGCTCTCGCCGTTCTGCCACAGGAACAACTCACCCGGATTGGTCGGGTCTGCCTGGCCGTAAGCAACTATGCCACCCACTGCTGGACTATATTCAAAGGTGACGCTCTCCCCGCTGACGAGACATTCATATTCGCCGGATGTGTCGATGCGGTAGAGGTTCGTGGCGCCCTTCTGTGTGAGCAGGAAATAAATGTAGTCGTCGCCATTGGCCCATTTCACCGTGACGTTTGCGAGTCCAGCACGCTGGTCAGCGACGGCGTAGTTACCCACTTCCTCGTCAATGTCTGCGCCCAGCTTGACCGCTGTGCCCGCTGCAACATCGGCAAGGTGTGGCTGCCAGAAGTTGCGGCGGTTTACCGGCGGCGCGTAGTTGTGACCGGCAAACGCGATATATTTATCGTCTGCACCCCACACCGGGCTAACAGCGGTTCCCTGCCAGTCCGGGATGAGCAGGCGTGGTGCCCCGCCGGGAAAATCACACACGAAAATCTGCCCGTAGCCCAGCGACACGTTCTGCTCACGTGCGGTACCTACAAATGCGAGCTGCTTTCCGCTCTGGCTCCACGTCGGGGAGCCATAATCGCATTCGCTGTGTGTGACCTGAACCAGATCACCCGTTTCCAGTTCCAGCACCCAGATCTGCGCGTAGCGGTCATGCACCCAGCCCATTCCATCGCGGCGGTAGCGCAGGCGGCGCACCACTTTGACTGTCGGCGCGGGAATCCCCGGCATCTGTCCGCGATCTTCCGGGTGTGGCATAGGCGTCCAGCGCACACCCACCAGCCGCTTCCCATCCGGCGACCAGTCAAGACCGCTCATACCGCTCTGCATGGGGTACGTCTGCGTTATGTCGTCGGCTACAGTCAGCACACACACATGGGAACCATTCTCACCGTTCCATGCGTAGGCAATCTGCGTGCTATCTTTGCTCCACGCCAGCGACGATGCCTGCCCGGTACCCGATGTCACACGCTGTGGAGTGTCGCTCTCCGGGTCGCGCAGGTACAGGTGCGTGATGTAGCCGTTAATCTCCGCAGAGGGCTGCCGCACTGTATACGCAACCGTTTTGCCATCCGGCGAGAGGGCGATTTCATCTACCCACCGGAAGCGCATCAGGTCTTCGGGGATCAGTCCCCGGCGAATCTGTGTGCTGACCATTTATGCCCCCCGGCCCGGAATCAGGTTATCGACGGTTTCTTCCACGACGCCGAAAAAGCAACACCACTGCCCCTCCAGTACAGATGGACGTGCCCGCATCCCGAAGATGACGCCCTCCTGTGGCGCACGCACTTCGCCAATCACATCGCCGTACAGGTCATAAACCTGCCCGATGAGTGTGCCCTTCTCGATAGGCGTCTCAAATGGCAGTTCTGGATTGCCCACGTACATGCCCGTGGCCGGTGCCAGCAGCGGGATCTGATAGCCCATGCGCCACTCCGGTTCATACGTGGCTTCACCGTCAATCATGTTGTAGTGGCGCATTACGTTCAGGTACCCATTCGCCAGGTCATCGGCAACTTCGTGGAAATCGCTCGTCAGGGTGCGGCAGTTACCGCCGAGTTCTACCGTGATGCCGCCCTTGCCCAGTGCGCCTATTTGTGAACTGGGGTTGCCGCCGCCGGTTCCACTGCGGAACACCAGCGACCAGTTTTTACCCATTGCCGCCGCCAATTCGAGGCTCGGCGGGTTATCCGATGCAAAAATCATGTGTGCAAGGTAGGAGTGTTCGCCGCCGGAATGGATGGCAATTTGCAGGTCACAGGTGTCTTTCATCGCCTGCCAGTGTGCGTAGGCAACGCGCTCTGTGGGGTAGCCATTTTCTTTGCCGGGGTAGAGTCGGTTCATATCATGCGAGAACGTATCCAGCGGGTCGCCGCGCATCCCCGCTGTGAATGCCTGCACATTCATCACTGGCACGGCCACCACGGTTCCGCGCAGCGTTTGCGGGTCAACGTGTTCGAGTGCTTTGAATATTGAAAACGGCCCTTCAGGTTCATCACCGTGGGTCGCGCCGTTCAGCCACAGAATAGGGCCGTCTTCCGCGCCGCGATACACAATAATCGGGATTTCACGCTCACGAGCGTACATATCTTTGCCAATCGGGATGCCGCCGCGCTTCATTTCCCCCGGCATCACTGTTACGTTACCAATTTGCAGTGCCTCTGCCTGTACCATGCTCTCTCCTGTGTGAGGTTAAAGTGTAAATTCAATGCCCACGTCATCTGCGAGTTCGCGTAAGTTTTCGACTGTTTGCCGTGAGACGGGTATGCCATCCTGTTCGCGCTGTGTCATCCGCTGGAATTCAACTTCGCCAGGTAAAACCACAGGACGCTCGGCGTCAATGGGCGGGGCGGCTTTCACTTCTGCCACAAGCTGCTCCAACCGCTCATCAAACTCCTCCTGTGATAGAAACGCAGTCGGGCGTATCGCCATCATCATGTGCCCCACGTCAAAATTCTGGTCATCCTGAAACACAGATAGGCCGAACATCGCGCCAGTCATCACGCCTGCCAGTACATCAGTAATCAGGCTCATGCCATAGCCCTTGTACTCACCAATTGGCAGCAGTGGGCCATCCATCGCAGCGGCGGGGTCTGTGGTTGTTTGCCCGTCTGCCGTTAGCGCCCAGTTATCTGGCATGGGGACGCCTTCGCGTTTGTACCAGCCCATCATTCCCTTGCCGGACATCGTGAGCGCCATATCCAGCACAATAGCGTGCGTGTCTTTGCGTGGGATAGCAATCCCCCACGGATTGGTTCCCAGTACCACCTGCGCCGACCCCCACGGGGCCATTTCTGCCTTTGCATTGGTGAATGACCAGCCAATAAACCCGGCTTTTGCTGCCTGCAACGCATGGTACCCTGCAATGCCAAAGTGATTGCTATGCCGCACGCCAACCATCGCCACGCCGGTTGTCTCCGCCTTTTCGATGGCCTTTTGCATGGCGCGGTGAGCCGACACATAGCCGAAGCCCTTTGCCGCGTCCAGCAGGGCATAACCGGGGCCGTCCGTTATCCATTTCATTGGTGCATCGGGGAGTATGCCGCCGTTGTTCACCCGCCGGTGATAGCGAAACAGCTTCTCGATGCCCTGCCCCTGCCCCGGATGCCACCAGAACGAAGCCGTCAACAGGCCATCCGCGATGATAGCCGCTTCTTCCTCGGTCGCACCCAGCCCGCGCATAAAGTTCGTGACGAAGGTGGATAATGTGGGTCTGTCATAGTAATTGACGAGTGTTTCGTCGTTGATTTTGTAAGCCATAGGAATCTGATTTTCACATAAAGGGATAGTTGATCGGGTTCAGGACGGCCTCGTTCACCACGAATGCCGACGGGCTGGTGACAAGATAGCCAATATATTTTGCAACTTCATCCGGGTTCATGGATTCTTCGGCAGGTTTTTCGCCAATTGGAGCGCCACGCCAGCCGGTATCCATGCCGCCCGGATACAGGATGGTTGCGCGAACGTTATGCTCTTTCCCTGCGGCAGCGATGGCATGGTTTAAGCCCGTTAGCCCGAATTTTGTGCCACCATAGGCTGGACTCCCCCCGCCGCGCAAACCCGCTGTACCAGAAATCGTAATCACGTAGCCACCGCCATCTATGAGTAAATCCCACAGCGCCCGCGTCATATAGAAGACACCACTCAGGTTCACGCCAATTACGGTGTCCCAATCGTCAAAATCAGTATCGGCAAAGGTACGCGGTGCAGGAATCCCCGCATTGTTTACCAGAATATCCACGCCGCCTGCTTCATTGGAGATGATAGAAGTGGCACGTTTCACCTGCTCAACATCGGAAACATCACACGAAACAGCAAATGCCTCGCCGCCAGTAGATTCAATTGCAGCGACAGTTTCATTTAACGGCGCTTTCTGGCGGGCAATGAGAACCACCTTTGCGCCCAGTGCTGCCAGATGCATTGCCACAGCTTTTCCTAAACCGTGGGTGCCGCCTGTGATGACTGCAACCTTACCCTGTAGTTCGCTCATTGTTCGTTCTCCCTCTACAGTGGCTTGCTAACGTCTACGAGCGGCTTTTCTCCGGCGAGAATGCGCTGCATTTCGTGCAGAGCCGCACCCAGCTCAATGGCGCGGTTCGTGCCAGAGCCACCACCGATGTGTGGCGTCATCATCACGTTGTCCAGGGCACACAGTGGGCTATCTTCGTGCAGCGGCTCATATGTGAACACATCGAGACCTGCCCCGGCAATGCGCCGTTCCGTGAGCGCGTCAATCAGTGCGTCTTCATCGATAATGCCGCCGCGTGCAATGTTGACGATAAACGCGCTTTCCTTCATCATGCCGATTTGCTCGGCACCAATCATGCGTTCGGTTTCCGGTGTATGCGGCGTGGCAATGCACACATAATCACTCTCCTGCATGAGTGCATCCAGGTCGCGGTATTCGGCGTCGAATCGTTGTTCCAGTTCATCAGAAAGCGGGGTGCGCTTGTAGTAGATGTTACGCATCCCCAGCACACTCGTCCGCCGCGCCAGTTCGCAGCCAATCTCGCCCATGCCAATAATGCCCAGCGTTTTACCGCCTACCTCATGTACGCTCTGGTTTCTCATCCAGTGGAACGCCATCTTCCACTGCGCCGTGATCTCCGGTTTGATGCCCCGGTAGCGATACGCGCCGGTTGCTACGCTCTCATGTGACATCAACAGGTCTTTGCTCAGCGACATGATGAACGTCAGTGCCAGTTCTGCCACGCAGTTTGGCCCCTTGCGCGGTACACATGCCAGCGTCAGGTCACGGGTGCGTACGGCGTCCACGTCAACGTTATGGTAGCTGCGCCCTACTTTCAAAATGACCAGCAAACCATCTAATTTTCCCAGCAGCGTTTCGTCAATGTGTGCAGTCTGCGCCACCACCCCCACCACATCAGGCGTTGTAAGCTGAGCGATGGGCATTTCGTCTGAGGCACACACCAGTTCCATATCCGGGAAATCGCTGGCAAGGTCAGCAGCAGTTGCCGCGTAGTCTGGCTCGGTAATTAAAATTTTTGCCATTGCTATGACCCTGCCATGTTCTTCATCACGGCTTTCATGCGCTCTACTGCCTCACGGATTTTTTCTTCTGGCTGTAAAAACGTCATACGGATGTAGTCCTTGCGTGCTTCACTGAAGGCTGCACCCGGATATGCCAGCACGTGCGCCTCGGTGAGCATCTTCTGCGCGAATTCGCTACTGTCCATGCCGGTGAAGCTGATGTCTGCAAAGACGAACTGCCCGCCCTGCGGCACGCCATACACCATCCCCATCTCGTTCAGTGCATCCAGCATGATTTTGCGGCGACGCCGGTAGGCTTCTGCCATCATGTCCACAGGTTCCTGTGGCCCGGTGAGCGCGGCCAGCCCTGCATACTGCGCGATGATGGATGTGCCGCCAGAAACTGCTGCTTTCAAGTCACGCACTCGTGCCATCAGTTCCCCAGGGCCAGAGACCCACCCCAGCCGCCAGCCGGTCATGCTATACGCCTTCGATAGTGCGTTCAGCGTGAGCGTGCGCTCTTTGCCGCCGGGCAGCGATGCAAAGCTGGTATGCGTGTAATCGTCGTAGACGAACAGGTCATAGATATCATCGGAGATAATCATCAGGTCGTGTTCCTGCGCGATGTCTATAAATGCCTGCACGTCCTCCGGTGAAATTACACTCGCTGCCGGGTTGTTCGGAGAGACCAGTAGCATGGCCTTTGTCTTATCGGTGATGACCTTACGCACATCCTCCGGCGCGGCACGGAAGTCAGTATCCGGGTAGGTGTTCACATCAACTTTCACGGCTCCGGTAAATTTCATCGCGTCGTGATAGGTGTTGTAGTTCGGCTCCGGCACGATCATCTCGTCGCCTTCGCTCAGGATCGCCGCTACCATCAGGAACAGCGCCTCCTGCCCGCCGTTGGTAATTACAATCTCGGTCGCCGGGTCAAGGTCAACGCCGTTCACACGCTTCACACGTTCTGCAATCGCCTCGCGCAGTGGCAGTAGCCCTTCCGGTGGGACGTAATCCCCGGCGTGCTGTACCATAGCTTCTTTCGCTGCTGCCACGATGTGCTCCGGCGTATCAAAATCCGGGTCGCCACGCCCCATGATGATCGCGTCATCGTACTGTCGTGCCTCAGCAATCATCGCATAGAGTATTTCGGTGCCAGTCTTCTTGTGTTCTTTAACCATGATGTTTTCCCCTTATGCCAGGTGTTTTAACGCATCTGCTGCTGCGGTGCTCACCAGCAGACGAACAACCCCCGGTGAGCCGAAGTCTGCACCGCTGGCGACGCTGTAGCCTGCGTCTGTAAGTGTCTGCACCTGTGCGTCGGACATTTCTACAGCGATCACATTGACGGCACTGCCATCTAAAACACTCAGTCCTGCTTCCTGTGCTGCTGCCAGCACAATGTCCCGTTGTTTGCCAAGCTGGTTTACCCGCGCTGTATGGGATTCGCTGAACAATTTCGCAGCTTCCACGGCGGCATACTGTGATGCTGTGCTGGTGCAAATTGCCATAATCTGCTTTTGCGATTGCATGGGTGGGAACCATGCATCTGGTGCGGCAATGTAGCCGATGTACCAGCTTGCCAGCCCGGAACCGGGGAACGCTTCTCCGATTACAGCCGTGCGCTCGGTCATGCCATCCATATCCGCTATCGACGGGGCTGCGTCACTCCACGGTGCAAACCCCTGATCCCAGATGACGCCCGCGTCATGGGCCTTCAGCATATCTGCAATCGCGCTAACCTCATCTGCGCTGTAGGCCGCGCCGGTTAAACGTGACGGCGATTCCAGATAAATCAGTTTTGTGCCTGCTTCCAGTGCAGATTGGATAGCATCCGAAGTGGCAAGTTTGCGCTCGTCTACCTCCATTCGCGTGACAGCCAGTGGACGTGTGCCCACTGCCCTCAGTACACCGGGGTGCGTGACGGCTGGTATGGCAACTCCACCGGCGTCTTTGCCGATGAGTTGAATTGTCAGGAAGCGTGCCTCTTGCATCCCGGCAGTAACCAGCACGTGGCCCGATTCGTAGTCGGCTGACAGATGCGTGGCGATTGCCTCGCGCAGTTCCGGGATGCCAGGAACCGGCACATAGTGCGTGTGCCCCGCTTCCATTGCCCCGGATGACGTGGCAATAATCTGCTCGTCCAGCGGGAACTGCATCTCCTCTGCGCCCAGGTCATGCATGTTGTGCATCATCGGGTCGGGGGCGGGGGTCAGCAGGGATGTATTGGATTGATGAGCGTCAAGAATTTTCTGTCTGGTTTGTGATGTCAAAATAAACTCTCTTTCTTGTATCTGCTGCCAGCCACTGCGCTATTACGGCTGGTCATTCGCGCTGCGTGTCTTCAAAATCGTCATGCCAATCGCTGAGTAATTCGTCTCCCATTGTGCCGATGTGTTCGCGGATCAGTCGAACAGCTTCATCAGTGTTTTTCGCTGCAATGGCGTCGATAATATTGCCGTGGTTAAACGCAATCTGGAGGAGATCGCCCTGCTTCTGGTTACGCAGTGCCATGACCTGCTCTACCCGAAGGGAAACACTTTCCCACAGGTGCATCAACAGGCCGTTGCCGGTATGCTTGACCAGTGCATCATGAAACTTCCGATCGACCCAGTTGATGTCTGCCATACTCCCCTGTTTTGCAAAGGCCATCATCGTGTCATGGATGTCGCGCAGATCCTGCACGATTGCATCCATGTCCTCCGCAGCTATGATTTGCCGAATGGCGAAAACCTCGATCATACCGCGCACGCTGTATAGCTCTTCGATGTCCTTTCGGGACAGTTTCTTCACAGTCGTGCCGTGGTAGGCTACGGTTTGTAGCAGTCCTTCCACATTCAGGATGCGAATGGCTTCTCGCAACGGTGCCCGACTGACCCCCAGTTGTGCGGCGAGTTCTGTTTCGACGAGAATCTCACCGGGTTTTAATTCACCATTAATAATGGCTTTGCGCAGTGTATCCAGCACGCGCTCTCTTAAAGACGTTGTTTCTACCTGCCTGAGTGATTTCATAGCTAAATTTTACAAATTATGTGCATAAGGTATTGTAGATTGTCGACAATATACAGAATACTGTTTTCATATAGACGTGTTTTAACACCTTCTTTTCAGTTCGTCAAATTTATTGCTGGTGGAGAGTGAAAAAAAGCAAGATTGTGGTTTTCCTCACTGCCATACCCCAACCGTTTTTGCCTGGGAATGCATAATGCGTTAACCTTTCGAGGTGCATCGCCATTGTTCAGTTATTTTGAAAGAAGGATATGTCGTGAAAATCCGTAACCTGTTCCTTTTCGCGCTTGCATTCGCACTCACCAGTGTTGCATTTGCCCAGGACACTGACACGCTGATCGTATCGACGTTTGGTTTTAACCTGGATGTCATCGAAGAAAACGTCACCCAGCCGTTTGAAGCGGAATTCGGTGTTGATGTGATTTACGACACAGGAAATAACTCTGACCGATTTGCCCGTCTACAGAGCATGGGAGACGAATCTGAAGTCGACGTGGTTCACTTCGCAGGTGCATACACCTTCCGTGCAAAAGAAGCTGGTTTACTCGCCCCGCTTGACCCGGAAATGCTGGAAAACTATGATGACCTGTATGAATGGGCGCAGGATCCCATCGGGGATAACTCCGGTGTTGCCTATGCCGTCAACAGCTACCTGATGATTTACCGTTCTGATATTGTCGAAACACCCATTACAAGCTGGGCAGACCTCCTCAGTGAAGAATCAGCCGGTTTTGTTACTATTCCAGAAATGTCTACAACATTCGGGCCGGCCACACTGATTATGCTGGACATGGCACTTACAGGTAGCGAGGAACCCGATTACGACGCGGAAGCAGCATGGGAAGCCCTGCCAGCTCTTGCTGATAACCTCGTGACCACCTACATCCGCAGTTCAGAAGCCGTCACACTGTTCCAGCAAGAAGAAGCCCACGTTGGCCCCTATGCCAGCTTTGCAATTGGCAACTTACTGGGCACGGGCTTCGAGCTTGAGTCTGTTGTCCCGGTAGAAGGCGCAGTTGGTGACCCCATTGTTGTTAGCATGACCGCAACCACTGAAAAAACCGAACTGGCACACGCTTACATTGACTGGCTGATTTCCTACGAAGTGCAGATGGCAGAGGCGATTGACCTGATCGACTCCCCCACCAATAGTGTTGTTCAGGCAGACCTTGAAGCCGCAGAAGAAGGCGAAATGATGGAGGCCTGCGCACTGCTCACCTGTGGTTCTGATCTGCTTGACTCATTAATTTTCCTCGACAATGCGGAAATTGAAGACCGCCTTGACGACTGGCTTGACCGCTGGAACGAAATTATGCTCGGCTAAGTTGATGTTCATGGTAGGGGTATGGTGTGTACTGTGCCCCTGCCACATGGACGATCTCCATGCGCAGACTTAACCAGACCCGAACCATTTCCCTGTTAATTTCCCCCGCCGTGGTTTTCATGGTCGTGTTTTTTGTTGTCCCGCTGTGCTACCTGCTGACGCAAAGCCTGCGCACAGAGGAACTCGGCTTTACATTGCAGGGATACACTGATTTTTTCGCCAGTAGAACCTCACGCATTGTTTACTGGCGCACATTGAGAATCGGCCTGCTCATTACGCTTATCTGTGCGGTGATTGCCTACCCTGCCTCGTTTGTTATTGCCCGTGCCCCTGCCAGGTACCGTTCACTGGCAATGTCGCTGGTGATTTTGCCGCTGATGACAAATGCTGTCGCGCGTACCTACGCATGGCTGATTATTCTGGGTCGGCAGGGCATCCTCAACGAGACGATGCAGTGGTTACGCATTATTGAGCGCCCTGTGCGGCTCATTTTCACAGAGCAGGCGATTGTGCTGGGCCTGTCGCAACTATTTTTGCCACTGATGGTGCTGCCGCTGGTTTCTGCGATGGAAAACATCCCCGACGATGTCATTGAGGCCGCGCGTAGCCTGGGTGCAAACCAGTTGACAGCGTTTTTTCGTGTGATTATCCCGCTGTCAGTTGATGGGCTGGTGTTAGGTGCAACGCTGGTGTTTACCGGGGCTGTCACGGCGTATGTGACGCCTGCCATACTGGGTGGCTCACGAACGTTGCTGCTTTCCACACTATTATATCAACGCGCCGTAACACTGGCAGATATTAACCGGGGTGCCGTCGTCGCTGTCGTCATGATTTTTACCACGCTTGCTGTCAATCTGATATTGAGGTTACTGCGCCGATGAAAGCAACGCGATGGCTTCTGTTCAGTATTTTCATCCTGTATTTTTTCTTGCTCGGGCCATTTGTCATTATTTTTGTGGCATCGTTTGGCGCAGATGCTACGATGGCGTTTCCACCATCGGGGTTTTCTCTGGAGTGGTTCGCCCGTATTTTTGAGCAGGAACAGTTCATCAACAGCTTCTGGACGAGCTTACGCCTCGGGCTAATTTCCACAGGTGTTTCACTCATCTTCGGTATTCCCGTGGCATATGGGCTGGTTCGGTTTCAATTCCGTGGTGAAGACGCAATTGAAACCATTTTTTCTGCGCCTATCCTGGTTCCCGGCCTGGTTGTCGGGTTTGCGATGCTCAACTTTTTTGTGCTGTTCGGGCGCATCAATGTGTTTCAGGGCTTGCTCATCGGGCATACTGCGATTTTATTCCCGTACAGTGTCCGTGTAACTTCAGTCAGCCTTCGCAACCTTGACCCGAATATAGAAGAAGCCGCTGTGAGTTTAGGTGCAAACCGGCTGCGTGCGTTTGTGCTGGTGGTGCTGCCCAATATGCGGGCTGGAATTGCTGCTGCATTCATTCTGGGTTTTATCACGTCTTTCAATAATGTGCCTGTTTCACTGTTCCTGAGTGGGCCGGGTATCACCACGTTGCCGGTTTCTATGCTCAGCTACATGGAATACTACTTCGACCCGACGATTGCCGCACTATCAACAATTCTCGTGGTGTTCTCGATTATTTTAGTGCAGCTTGCCGAGCGCCTGCTTGGTCTTTCTCGCTTTGTATGAGATCTTTTCATGGCTTATCTTGACGTAACCGGATTGCGAATTGAATACGAACGCGGTGTCCCGACGCTTGCTCACTATGACCTGAGTGTGGACGAGGGGGAACTGGTTTCTTTGCTTGGTCCCAGTGGATGTGGAAAGACAACAACCCTGCGTGCTATTGCCGGATTTATAGAACCCGCTGGCGGACAAATTACAGTCAATGGCAAAGACCATACCAGACTCCCCCCGAATAAACGGGATATAGGGATGGTGTTCCAGAGTTATGCCCTCTTCCCGCATCTGACGGTCTTCGATAATGTCGCCTTCGGGCTAAAAATGCGCCGCATTGCAAAATCTGATCTTCACAACCGCGTGGTGGATGCACTGCGTATGGTTGATCTATACGAATTGACTGACCGCAAACCCGATCAACTCTCCGGTGGACAGCGACAGCGCGTTGCGCTGGCCCGTGCCATTGTGATTGAGCCGACTTTACTCCTGTTCGATGAGCCGCTGAGTAACCTGGATGCCAAACTACGTGTGAGTATGCGCACGGAAATTCGGCGTTTGCAACAGCGGCTCGGGATCACAGCGCTGTACGTCACGCACGACCAGGTAGAGGCCCTCGCTATCTCCGATCGTATTGTAGTGATGAACAACGGTGCGATTGAGCAAATCGGTGAGCCAGAAGAAATTTACAGCAAACCGGAAACGGCTTTTGTGGCAGATTTTATGGGGTTCGCCAATAAATTCACCGCTACAATCACAGAAAAACGTCCAGATGCGCTGATTGTTCGCCAGAAGGATATGCAATTTACCGCAGCGCTGCACGGGCGTGATATTGACACGGGAGATGTCTCTATATTTTTCCGCCCTGATGCTGCCAGCCTCAGCGCTGTACCTGCTGAAAATAGTGTTCCCTGCAACATCGTCCTGCGCACATTCCACGGTAATGTGGTGGAATACATCGTCACAACAGAGATGGGTGAATTCGTGATTCATCAAGAAAGTGATGCACCCCGCTTTGATACCGGGAACGCCCATCTCATTCTCAATGCAAGTAAACTCATTCCGATACCAACATGACCGACATTCAAAAACATATCCGCTGCAAACCCGGCGACGTTAACCGTTACGTGCTGCTTCCTGGCGATCCCGCCCGTGCCCGCCGCATTGCCGAACACTTTGACGAACCCGAACTCGTCGCAGAAAACCGCGAATACGTGATTTACAACGGCAAAACCGACGGCGTGCCGGTGACGGTGTGCTCTACGGGCATTGGTGGCCCGTCCTCTGCAATTGCCATAGAAGAACTTATAAAGGTCGAGGCAGATACATTTATTCGCGTCGGTTCCTCTGGTGGACGGCAGCCCGATATACCCATTGGTACACTCTGCATCGTTACGGCAGCGTATCGCGGTGATGGCACCTCCCACGAATACCTACCCGCTGCCTTCCCCGCAGTTGCAGACCTCACCGTGACGAACGCGCTGATGCAGGCAGCAGCAGAACTTGATTACCTGCACCGTTATGGTGTGGGAACAACCCGCGATGCGTTCTACGTGCGCGATCAATCCCTTAACGAGACACTACGTGCGGCGGGAGTCGTCGCAGCAGAGATGGAAGCAGCAACCCTCTATATTGTGGGTGCAGTGCGCGGCGTGCGTGTGGGGTGCGTGGTCGCCACAGATTCAAATATATGGCTGGAAGCACAACCCACACTCGCCGAAAAAGAAGCGCTGTACATGCAGGGGGAGCAAAAAACTATCGCAACCGCACTGCGAGCCGTACAGATTCTGGATAGGAGCCAATAATGCATACCTGCGACCTGATTTTCACGAATGCACGCATCGCAGATGTTTTTCGTCATCGGTTGTTCGACGGTTGGGTGGGGGTAAAGGATGGGCGCTTTTTATACGTGGAAAGTGGTACGCTCCCGCAAAACCTTGAAGCCGCAGAAACCATTGACCTTGACGGTGCTATCCTCATGCCGGGGTTAATCGACTCGCACATGCACATTGAGTCAAGCCTGATTACCCCGAGCCGCTTCGCAGAGGCCGTTGTTCCGTGGGGAACCACGACCATCTTGAGTGATCCGCACGAAGTGGGCAACGTGGCGGGAGAAGCGGGTGTGCGCTGGATGATGGATGCATCGGCAGAGTTGCCGCTGCGCATTTTACACTCGATTCCGAGTTGTGTCCCGGCGACAGACCCGGAACTGGAATGGGTGGGCGAAGTATTCACAGCAGAGACAATCGCACGACTTGCAGAACACCCGACCGTCATCGCACTTGGCGAAGTGATGGATTATATCGGGCTGTTAGGCTCAAATCCCCGTTTGCAGGGCATCGTAGAGCAGGCAAAAGCGTGTGGTTTACTGGTTGAAGGGCACATCCCCACGTTAAAGGGAGAACCCCTGTCAGAATATCTGTCGCAGGGTGTCAGTTCTGACCATACGCTGACATTTGAGGAAAAGATCAACGAGCAAATCTCCAAAGGCGTAACCGTCATGCTGCAAACCAAGTCGATCACGCCAGAAAACATACAGGTTGTGCTCAATTTACCCGACCCATCACAGGTGGTACTCATTACGGATGACATCGAGCCATCACTGCTGGTAAAGGGGCACCTGTCCCGTATGGTAACGATGGCAATCGATGCTGGACTCCCCCCCATGCATGCATTCGCCGCTGCAACGACCTACCCCGCACGCTATATAAACCAGCGAAAACTGGGGGCAATAGCCCCCGGCTACCACGCAGATTTTATGATTCTGGACGATTTTTCTGTATTTCCGCCACGTCAGGTATACGTCAGTGGCAAATGTGTGGCGGCAAATGGCGAGATGCTGAATACCATTCCTCACACCCAACCCGAAATCCC
>JBCCQC010000017.1:0-16997 GCA_039024535.1 Chloroflexota bacterium | reverse complement strand
CCTCGATACGGATGTTATCGGGGTCAAGGTCATATTCAACGTACCATCGCTGACTCGCAACCATATATTCCATGTTCGTGTTGAACATTGCCACAGCCGCCGGAGAAAATTCCACAAACTGACGAAGCTGCTCCTCATTCTCTGCCAGAAGCTCCATCGTGCTCTGGTTACGCTCAAATGCACGCGCATTTTCAACCGCAACCGCCACCTGTGCGGCCAGCGTACTCTTGATGCGCAGGTCTTCTTCAGTAAAGCGGCCTGCCTCTGTAGACTGCACGTCCAGCACACCAATCAGTTGCTCACCCACAATCATCGGCAGTGCCATTTCTGCGCGGGTTTCTGGCAGCAACGGGTTCGGCAAAAACGTAGAAGCTTCCGCCACATCATCCACACGCACACCACGCCGTGTACGCGCACACTCAGCCACAATCGATGTCTCATGCGCAACAACAATATTATGGTTGTTAGCCTGCATCAGGTCGCCAGCACTGCCAGCACCCGCCGCCAGTAACAGCCGGTCTCCCTTCTCATTCAGCAGGTAAACATGCGCATGGTACAGGTCAAACGCCTCTTTGGTCAGCTCCACCACCTGCTTCAGCAGCACACCCGTGTCAAGGATAGTACTCGTCGCCGCACTCACCTGAGCCACCGTTTCCAGCTCACGCACACGCTGCTGGTTTTCTACCGCCAGTTCCTGTTCCTTCTCAAACGTCCGGGCATTCTGCACAGCCACCGCAATCTGCCCCGCCAGAATCTCCTGAATCGTTTCATCCTCTTCACCAAAGCGATCTGGCTTATCATCCTGAATATCGAACACACCGATCACCTCGCGGTTGTAAATCAGCGGCACCGCCAGTTCAGAGCGTGTTTTCGGCAGCAGCGGGTTCGGCAAAAACGCACTGTTCGTAGTAACGTCATTCGAGCGCACCGGCACACCACTACGGGCCGCCGTTGCCACAATACTGTTCTGGTTCCGCATCGAAATATGATGCCCGGTTGCCTTCATACGGCGCCCGTTCTCATCAGCACCCGCCGCCAGCACCAGCTCATTACCGCTAATCAGGTAAATATGCGCGTGGTACAGGCCAAATCGCCTCTTCGCAAGGTCTACCACGCCCTGCAACATCTCATCCAGCTCAAGCGTGTTAGCCGCCTGCGTCACCACTCCAGATACCGTCTCAAGCTGGTTTGCACGCTGGCGAACAATCGCTTCCTGTTCCACACGCTCACGGATGTCACGTGCGGTGGCCGCCAGTGCAAACGGGACGCCGTTGTCACCCGTCAAAAGGTAAATCTGCTGCTCTACCGGGATCACAGTCCCATCTTTATGCTGTAGTGTCGCCTCTCCAAGCCAATTCCCCGTGGCCATCACTTCCGGGATAGCAGTCTGGAACAGTTCAACCGTTTCCGCTGTTGCAAAGTCAGTGAGGGGCATACCGATCGCTTCTTCCGAGGTGTAACCGAGCAACTCCGCACCAGCCTTATTCACATAAAGAGCCTGCTGGGTGCGAAGATCTGCATAGCCGATAAAATCGGTGGAGTTGTCTACCAGCAAACCAAGGCGACGTGTACTTTCTTCGGCTTCCTTACGATCACGGATGTCACGTGCGGTGGTCGCCAGTGCAAACGGGACGCCATTGTCACCCGTCAAAAGGTAAACCTGCTGCTCTACCGGGATCGCATGACCATTTTTGTGCAGTAGTGTCGTCTCCCCCACCCAGTTACCCGTCGTCATCACTTCCGGGATGGCCGTCTGAAGAATTTCGATTGCCTCTGGCGTCGCCAGATCAGTCAATGGGATCCCAATAGTCTCTTCCTGAACATACCCCAGCAAACGCGCACCTGCCTCGTTCACATACAACGTTTCCTGCGTGTTGATGTCTGCATACCCGATCAGATCAGTAGAATTGTCTGCCAGCAGGCCAAGCCGCCGCATATTCTCTTCAGCCGCCTTACGAGCGCGAATATCCTGCATCGTCGTACCCAGCGAGATCGGATTGCCGTTGTCATCCGTCACAATAAAGATCGTCTGTTCGACCGGGATGACCGTACCGTCCTTCGCAAGCAGTTCACTTTCACCACGCCAGGCCTCGCCAGACATCACAACCGGCACACCCGCTTCAGAAATCTTCTTGAACGCCGCCTCGGTATGCAACATCGGAATGGGATTTCCGTAGATTTCGGATTCTGCATAGCCAACTAGCTTCAGCCCGGCTCCGTTGACATAGGTAATTGCCAGCGTTTCAAGATCTGCCAGACCCATAAAGTCATTTGAACTGTCCGACAGCAGGCGCAAACGGGTATTCACTTCTTCTACCTGCTTCTGTTCAATACCAGAGGCAATCTGCCGCGCTACCGTCCGCACCATACGCAGTTCATCCTCACGGAAGGTATGGAAATCCGTATTGAAGTTGAAGTACGCGACGCCCATCTTTCGGCGGCGGCTGACAACCGGCATAGCTATTACAGACTTGATGCCGATGCTCTCGACATACTCCATCGGGAACTTCTCGTAGTTATAAGTATTGTCTACAGCGACAGGTTCGTTACTTTCAATAGCCTCAACACCATGGGGGACTTCATCAAGAGGATTTTGAATACCATCCACAATTTCCTGTGGCATCGCATACCCGACAATACCCTGCCAACGCTGTTCTGCTTCGATGTAATCGGTGTAGGCCGCATTGTCCGCACCCAGCGCGATAGCAACTACCTCCAGAATTTCGGAGAGCATCGTCTGCACATCGGGTGCTTCCGTCACGATTCGGGCAGCATCATTAGCCACCTCAATCTCCCGCAGGCGGCGGCGGTTATTCTCCTCAGCGCGTTTCGCTTCTACACCCGTCGCAATCTGCCGGGAAATACCGTCCAGCAGGCTCACCTGGTTCATATCAAAGTAGTGGGTATCCAGCACAAAGTTGAAAAACGCAACACCCAGGCTCTCCCCACGGCCAACCAGCGGCATAGCAGCAACAGAGCGCACATTCAATTGCTCCACCACATACTGCGGGAAGTCCTCATACGCCTCAACGTCTTCTATAAACACAACGCTGTTCGTCTGCAAAGCCTCCACACCATGCGGGTAATCCTCCGCAGGGCGGCGCAGGTTCGGCGGGGCATCATCCGGCACATTATAAGAAGCAAACGTGCTCCACTCACTGCGAACATAATCAAACTCTGTAAACACAGCACTGTTCGCACCAATAGCCGACGAAATAAGCGCCAGCACATCTTCCATCATCCCAATCTGATCGTCGCTCTCCACGATGATGCGGGCAGCCTCATTGATAATCGCAATATCCTGAAGACGTCGCTCAACCTCCTCGAACTGCCGCGCATTCGATAGCGCCGCAGAAAGCTGGCTTGCAACCACAGTCAGCAAACGAAGCTCACCCTCATCAAAGCTATCCGCATGCTCAGACTGCACATCCAGCACACCCAGCAGCGTCGCACCCACATAAAGCGGCAGCGCCACTTCAGACTGTGTACGTGGAATCAACGGGTTGGGCAGGTGGCCGCCCTCTCCACCCACATCCTGCACCACAACCGGTTGCAGCGTCCGCGCAGCACGCGCCACAAGGCTTCGCGGTGCATCGTAAGCAATAGTATGGCGTTCCCGCACCATCACCTCACCCGCCGCACCCAGGCCAGCGTCCACCCGCAATATGTTTTTAGCCTCGTCATACAGATAGATATGCGCATGGTAGTAATTCAGGGCATTTGCCAGCAGGTCAACCGCAAACTGCAACAGTTCACGCGGATCCTGAAGTGTATTCAACTGCTGGCCGATCTCATACGCAAGGTTCTCACGCTCGGTAGCACGCTTGCGGTCGGTAATGTCCTGATACATCGCCAGCACACCTGTAGTACGCCCATCGGCACCACGCATCGGCACCTTACTGGTAGAAAGCCAGATAACGTTGCCATCCGCCTGTGTCTGAGGCTCTTCGATATCAACCTTAGCCTCACCGCTTTTCATCACCTCGCGGTCATCGGCGGTGTAGGCATCGGCCTCTGTATCTGCCCACGGCATTTCATAGTCAGTCCTGCCGACAATATCCTCCGGTAAACTCAGGTTCGCATCCTGCAAGAACAGGTTATTTGCGAACAGATAACGTCCGGCTGTGTCTTTTGCAAATACTCGAATAGGAATGTTATTCAACAGCGTCTGGAGCAACCCCTGTGAGCGGCCCAGTTCCGCACGGGCGGCCTGCACACCCTGGAAAGTGGTCGCACTCTCGATGGCAACCGCAAGCTGCTCACCCAGTGTCGTCTTAATACGTTTATCCGTCTCATCAAACCGCCCCACCTCCGCCCCCTGCACCGCCAGCACACCCACAAGCTGATTCTGAGAAACCATCGGAATCGTCATTTCAGAATTTGCACCGGGGATCAGGTTGTGGAAGTCAAAATCCGTCGCCGCGCTCACATCGTCGGTAATAATCGCCTCACCGATAGAAGCCGTCATTGCCGCCTGGCTGCGCGTATCCAGCAAACTGATGGTATGATCACCCTCCAGCAACTTCCGGCCCTCTTCGCCACTGGCTGCCTGTAGCACAAGGTTCTTGCGCTCATCATCAACCAGATAAATATTCACATGATGCAGTTTAAACCCGGCTTTGATCTCCTCTGCAATCTCCGGCAGCAGGGTATCCACTTCCCGAATGTTCGCCACCTGCGTGGAAATTTCCGCCACAATCTGCATCTCATTGGTATAGTCGGTCACACGCCCCTGGAACGTATCCAGCAGATCGCGTAGCTGGTTAACCAGCGTATCGAACTCCCCGACAATCGCAGAACCAGCCGCACGCCGATAGCGCGACTCCTTTGGTTGTCCATTAGATTGAATAGCCATATGCGTCTCCTGAATTTCTCGTGAGCTATGGAATTAATTTCAAGGTTAACTCAAGTGATTTTTGCGTAATGTTCGCCATGAACCAATCCTTTGTTAATTATAACAAGGATTCATCAATTCTGGCAACCACTCACTCCCGCATATTGCTTAACTTTTGTACACATAAGGTATGAATATTCTAATACACGTTTTAACGCGCATCTCACCAGACAGTTAATTTACCCCCTTACACTCTCAGTATAGAATGCTGTCAACATCATGAGGTACCCCTGTGAAAGGCACCAGAAAGCAAAACCTCCCCACAAAAACCTGCGCCGTCTGTGGCAGGCCATTCACATGGCGCAAAAAGTGGGAGAAAAACTGGGACGACGTAAAATATTGCAGCGAACGATGCCGCAAACGCCGTAACTCAACCCGATCCAGCAACAACCATTGATTTATTGTAAACAAACCAGCGAGAACACACTCATGGAAGCTCTTGACTACCTGAACATGCGCCGCGACTTCAAAGACCGCGACGACCTGATCGACTATATTAAAGAAGAATTCGCAGAAGCCGCCGAACGCAACGCCGACATTCCGAAAACACGCGGGGGCCGCGCCACCGCCCTCCAACACCTCGAAAAAATTAACCCCGCACGCTACAGCAGCACCCGCAACTACCTCGACGGCGACGTATCTTACCTATCACCCTACATTCGCCACGGCGTGCTCTCCCTCGCAGAAGTACGCGACAGGGCACTGGCAATCACCAGCCCGAAAAAAGCCGAGAAGTTCGTGAACGAACTATGCTGGCGCGACTACTGGCAAAAGGTCTACACCGTCATTGGCAACGACATCTGGGAAAGCCTCGAACCCTACAAAACCGGCTTCTCCCACGACGACTACGCCGACGACCTCCCGGAAGACATCCGCAACGCCAACACAGACTCACCCTGCATCAACACCATGATCCGCGAACTCTACACCACCGGCTACCTCCACAACCGCCTGCGCATGTACCTCGCCGCCTACGTCGTTCACTGGCGCCGCGTCAAATGGCAAACCGGCGCAGCATGGTTCCTTGAACACCTGCTCGACGGCGACCCGGCCAGCAACAACCTCTCGTGGCAATGGGTCGCCAGCACCTTCGGCAGCAAGCCCTACATCTTCAACCAATCCAACATGGACAAATATCTGGAGAAATTCGGCGGCTGCGGCCACAAAGACGCTAACTTCAAGGGCAGCTACGAGCAAATCGCCGCTCGCCTCTTCCCCAACGGGCAGGGCAGCACCGGCCACGCCGACAACGACTACAAACAGCGCCTCAAAAAAGTCACATTTGTGGATCCGAAAGCCACAGGCGACTTCACAAACCCCATCGTCTGGATTCACGGCGACAACATGAACCCCACCAACCCGGCGCTGACGCTGTACCCGCAGGCCCCCGCCATCTGGATATGGGACGAAGACCTGCTGGACGACTACCACATCGCGCTCAAGCGCATCCTGTTCATGTACGAAAACCTGCTGGAAATGCCAGACAATCTCGTCATCCGCCGGGGCAATGTCTACTCCGAACTCGCGCAGTTCGCAGACGAACACAACGCAGACGGCATCGTCGTCATGAACAGCCCCTCCCCCCGCTTTGACGGACTCGTCAACAAGCTGGATAAGCAAATCCCGGTCAAAATCATGCTGGAGCGCCCCATCGTCACCCACGACGGCCCCTATGACCTGCGCCGCTTCTCCCGCTACTGGCGCACCGCCCAGAACCACGCCTTCGAGTAACCCCACGAACCCCGGTAGGGGCGTCAGCTTGCTGCGCCCTCACCCACAAAACCCACAAACACCCGGTAGGGGCATGGCACGCCATGCCCACAACACACCGCCGCAACCCCGCCGAAAACCACCACCGCACCGCCGACCCACACCCATACCCGCCGGAACACATCACCGCACAGCCGAACGCACATAAAAACCACTCAATTCCTGCATAATCACTATCTACCCCACAAAATCCACCCCACCGTGGGGAAAAAATCTTCACACCACAAAAACTGAGCACATGCACGTGCATATGCTCACCCCTTTAACCACAATATCGGGTACCCTGTCAACAAACACCAACCATCCACACGGAGACCCCACCATGAAATACACCCTGCGCCAGAAGCAACACGCCGTCCACCTCATAGAAGAACTCGGCAGCATCCCCGAAGTCAGCCGCCAGCTCAACATCCCGGAACGCACCCTCCGCGACTGGCGCAAGCAGGCCCGTTACTTCGAAATCCGCGCAAAAAAAGACCCGGCCAGCTTCTACCGTGGCAGCAAAGAAACCACCACAATCGAAACCATCCGGGATCAACTACTCCAGCAAATCGACACCCTCACCGCCTACTCCGGCGACGACCCGCGCAAAGCCTACTTTGCCTCACTCGCCATCGAACGCTACCTCGACCAGATCATACGGCTCAACCGCGCCATCGGCGAACAATTCGACAACCGACCATCGGCAAAAAACGGCGGCGAAACCTGAAAACACCGCCGCCGCCACAATATTAAAAGGCGCGGAGATACTGTGATGGCACCGGGTTCGCCCCGGACTGGTGCAAAACATCCGCCGCGTGCAGCACCCAGTACGGGTCGCGCAGCATCTCGCGGCCCAGCAGCACCATATCCGCCCGGCCATTGCGCACCAGTTCATCAGCCTGCATCGGCTGGGTTATCATACCCACCGTCGCCGTCGGGATCTCTGCCCCGTGTCGCACCGCCTCACTCAGCGGCACCTGGTAGCCCGCCCCCACCGGGTACGTCACATCCGGCGCAATCCCACCGCTGCTGCAATCAATAATGTCCGCCCCGGCATCCTTCAGCAGCTTCGCCAGCGCCACAGAATCTTCGGCAGTCCAGCCACCCTCCACCCAGTCCGATGCCGAGAGACGCACCGCCACCGGCTTCTCATCCGGCCACACCGCCCGCACCCGCTGCACCGTCTCCAGCAGCATACGTGTGCGCCCCGCAAAGCTCCCACCGTATTCGTCCGTGCGGTGGTTCGCTACCGGCGAGTAGAAGCTGTGCAGCAAGTAGCCATGCGCCGCATGTACCTCCACCATATCAAACCCGGCACGGTCTGCCCGCACTGCCCCATCCACAAAGGCCTGCTGCACCTGCGCTATCTCATCCACAGTCAGCTCGTGCGGCATCCGGTAGCCCTCCGCGAAGGGCACCGCACTGGCCCCCACCGGCTGCCACGCGCCATCCTCATCGCTCACCGGGCCATGCTTTGCCTCCCACGGGCGGTAGGTGCCCGCCTTGCGCCCCGCGTGAGCCAGTTGTATCGCTGGCACCGCCCCATGCCCCCGGATGAAGTCCGTCACCCGTGCCAGCATGTCGATGTGCTCATCCTGCCAGATGCCCAGATCCTGTGGCGAGATGCGCCCACGTGGTTCCACAGCAGTTGCCTCTGCCATCACCATACCGGCACCACCCACTGCCCGTGATCCCAGATGCACGAGATGCCAGTCGGTCGCAAAGCCGTCCTCACTGCTATACTGGCACATCGGCGAGACGCCCACGCGGTTCCTGAAGGTAATGTCCCGCAGCGTGAGAGGTTCAAACAGGTGTGGCATGATGGTTCCTTTGCATTAGTGTGCTGGTAAGTGCCTGTCAGTGTACGATCATACCCGTTCAAAGGATAGGGATGAAGCAGCACCGATTGATGCTATGTATTGTATGAGAAACACATCAATTTACAGTCAATTATTTGAATGTGTCCTATACTTTACATTATGTTCTTTAATCAACCGTAAGGGAAAGCCTGTGTCTACCATCACCGTCATCGACAACGAGCACGTAGTTCTGTATTACCATCAACATACAAAGATTATCCACCATGTTTACCAGCCCACCATCCACGGTGAATACATCAAGGAACAGTTGAACCGTGGCGTGGAACTGCTTAAAGAGCATGGTGCGCAGAAGTGGCTGTCAGACAACCACCTGTTTAATGACCTGCCCGCAGAAGACAGTGAGTGGATTAACACGGTGTGGTTGCCGGCTGCTATTGAAGCGGGCTGGAAGTACTGGGCGCTGGTGGTGCCAGAAACCGACATGGGCCGTATGAACATGGTACAGTTCATCAATACATTTTCTGAGATGGGTGTAAAAGCCCGTGTGTTCGTTGATCCCGATAAGGCGATGGAATGGCTTATTGAGATTGAGTAGCCCCGGTGTTGTAACAGGGTGACGCATGTGTGCGTCACCCTGTCTCGCCAACGCCTTATCCCATTGTCATGATGTCATTGCGGCTGGCCCACTGTCCCATATTCTCACGGTTGATCGCTGCTGCCATCAGATCGGGGAATTGATCGGGCGTGCAGGCAAACGCCGGGAGGTTGAGTTCTTTCATCGCAGAGGCGACGTAGCTGCTGTAGGACGGCGCACCATCGTCACTGAGCGCCAGCAACGCCACCATCTGCACGCCGCTTTCGTTAATTTCATGAACGCGGCGCAGCATCTCGTTCTGGTTGCCGCCTTCGTACAGGTCGCTGATGAGCACCAGCACGGTATCGCGCGGGCGGGTGATTTTCGTCTGGCAGTAGGCCAGCGCCCGGTTGATGTCCGTACCGCCGCCAAGCTGTGTGCCAAACAGCAATTCTACCGGGTCGTCCAGATTTTCCGTCAGGTCAGCGACGCTGGTATCAAACACAACCATGTGGGTACTGACGGCGGGTAGTGACGCCATGACTGCCCCGAAGATGCTGCTGTACACCACCGACGATGCCATTGACCCGGACTGATCCACACACAGGATGATATCCCGCATTGAATTGCGCTTTTTGCCGTAGCCGATGAGCGTTTCCGGGATGATGGTGTTCAAGTCCTGTTGATAGTGCTTGAGGTTGCGACGGATGGTGGATGCCCAGTTGATTTCGTGGAAGCGTGGGCGGTAGTTGCGTTCCGCGCGGTTGAGGCTGCCGGTAATGGCCTGCTGCATCGGGTTACGCAGCTTGCGCTGAAGTTCTTCCACGACTTTGCGCACGACGACGCGGGCTGTATCCTTCGTTTTACCGGGCATGACCTTGCTGAGTGAGATTAAATCTGCGACGAGATGCACGTCCGGCTCGATGAGTTCCAGTAGCTCCGGTTCCATCAGCAGTTCGCGCATGTCCAGCCGATCGATTGCGTCGCGCTGCATCACGCGCACGACGGACGCCGGGAAATACTCGCGGATGTCGCCCAGCCAGCGGGCAATGGAGGGGTTGCTTTCGCCGAGGCCGCCCTGCTGACCGTCACCTTTATTGCCAGCGCCACCGGCTCCGGCCCCCTGCCCCGAACCATTCCCCTGACCGGGGCCATTGCCCTGCCCGCGACCGGGATAGCCTTTGCCGCCCTTGCCGATGCCGGGTTTGTCGCCGTAGAGTGCTTCCAGCGCTTCGTCCATGTCTTTATCACCGCCGCCGAGTTTCTGCCCGGTGCCGTCCGGGGATTTACCGAGCGAGAGCCGCCAGCGGCGCAGGCGTTCGTCCTGTAGTTCTGTTGTCATCACTTCATCCTTTCGCATCCAGGGCGATCCGGCGGGTCGCCCCTACCAACAATATTCTGTTAATCCTCAAGGCCGAGCAGTTTTGCCAGCACTGGCAGCACGGCTTCGGCGCGTTCGTGGTCAATTTCGAAATCATCGCCCGTGACTGTATCGGTTGCGGGGGCAATCTGGCCGGTGTCGTCAAGTTCGGGTGTAGTACGGCGCACGCGCTCACCGATCTGGCGGCGTTCCGGGCCGGAGAAGCTGGCAAACGTGCGGCGCAGCAGCGGCAACAGTGCGCGGAACTCCTGTTCTGTGAGCGAGAGCAGCCAGCGATCCAGCACGCCGAATAGTTCGTCGTCGTGCAGCAGAATGAGGCCGCTGCCCTTCAGGAACCCTTCTACCCACGCGGCGGCGTCTGTGACTTCGGCGGCGGTAGAGATGGCAAGGCGCATGAGCGTGGCAACATCTTCAACACTGAGTTCGTTTACGTCCAGCAGCAGGCGGGCCGCCCGACCGGAAACCAGCCCGTGAACAGTGGTGGCCCCGGCAATCTTCTTGAGTGTGGTGAGCCAGTCGGCGGTGTGCTGCTCATTCTGGAGGCGCAGGATGGCGTCATGCACGGCGACAATGCGCTCGTACATTTGCGCGGCGGCATCGTCGTCCATAGAGGAGCACGCATTCACGAGACTGATGTTGATGCGCGTGACCAGCCCATCAATCACCACTTCGAGGTCGGTGAGGTCGAAGCCGCGCACGTTGCCGTACTTGACGTAAACCAGCGGCGGCAGTGCGTCCATCAGGTTGTTGATGTCTGAGGCGACAGCAGCTTTTGCCTTTAACTGCGCAATCAGTTCGTCAAACGCCTGTGGTAGATCCGCGTTGAGCACCTTTTCCACCAGCCCGGTTAGCTGTGGCAGGCTCTCTGCATTACGGGCCTGGTTAATGACGTAGGCGGCAGCGGCCTGTGGGATGGTATTGCCCCACACGCTCTGCTCAATCAGGCGAATATCGAACTCCGGCCCCCATTGCAGTTTCCAGTCTTCGCGGAAGGTGCCCTTGCCGCTGATGTCGCCGCGCTGTGGTTTGCCCCACGCCACGTTCAGGATGCGCAGCCGGTGTAATAGCTGGCTTTTCGCCAGATCAACGTCTTTGCGCAGGTCAAGGTTGAGGGGGGTTTCGTCGCTGTCGAACTTGAAATACTTGATTTCGTCGGTGGATTTTGTCTTTTTCTTCTTGCGTGCGCCTTTGCCGAGTTCTTTCACGGTTGTGCGCAGGTCACGCTGGAGGGGCACCATTGGCGTATCCGGCGGCACGTCGCCCACGCGGTCACTGACGATGAGTTCGCGGTGAATCAGTTCCATCGGGGAATCTGCACCGAATGTTATCGTGGCTTTGATGGCCTCGTTGAGTTCTTCGAGTCCGGGCAGCGCATAACCCCGGATGGCGGTCAGTGTTTCCACAAGGCGCACGGTGTCAATCACCTGTGCGGTACTGGCATCGAGGTCTTCTTCGCGGAGTAGTGAGGACACTTTCGTTAACCAGCGAATTACGATGTCGTCGTCGGTCGTCCACAGGTGGTGGTACCAACCCGGCGACTCAATCCCCGCGCCGTAACCACTGTCACGGGAGAGGCGGCCATATGTCCACGGGATCCATGTGGCGTCTACTTTGACAGTGGGCAGCCCCTTGAGTGTGGCGTTGTCCTCACCGGCTTTTTTGTAGAGCGCGTTGGGTTCTGTGCTGTTGGGCAGCTTTTCTACCAGTGCGGGGCCGTGCCATGCACCGCAGACCACGGCAATCTTCTGGTAGCCGTCGCGCTGTGCTTTGCGGATGGTTTTGCGCATGTAGGCTTCTCGGCGGGCTTCGTTCTCGTCGGTGACTTCCCCGGCAGTGACGCGCAGTTCGGCCATTGCTTCGAGGATCGCGTCGAATACTTCCTGTAGATCATTGCGGCGCTGCTCGATGACGTGTTCCCACCAGCGTTCGCCGTCGTCGTACCCGGCAGAGCGCCCCAGCCAGCCCAGCGGGTCACGTTTGACCTGTTCGGCGAGGTCGGGTTCTGTGGCTGCGATGCCTTCTGAGCCGTCGATGTCGACGGGAGTTACTGTAACCTGTGTTTCGTCATTTTCAGACTGTGCGGCCTGTTCTTCTTCGGCCTGCATCTGCTGCTGGCGAAGGCCAAACCCGAACTTCTGCGGTAAATCCATGAACTGCACGTGGACGCTGTTTTTCACGGCCCATTGCATGGCCTGGTACTCTGGCGAGAACGCCGCGAACGGGTAGTACACGGCAAGTTTTGTGTTATGCGGTGCGTAAAGCAGCAGCGATACCGGCGGTTCCATTTCGTCGTGGGCCACCAGCGGAATCAGGTCGTTTGCATCCGGTGGGCCTTCGATCAGAACGGCGTCCGGCTCAAGCTGTTGAAGTGCGGCACGCAGGCTGCGTGCAGAACCCGGCCCGTGATGGCGGATGCCGAAAATGTGGACGGTCATTGTGTTATAACCCCATGAGTTATTGTTTTTGGTTGGGTGGGCGGGGCGAGGCAACGCCCAGGCTACAGCGTGCCGTGCCCCGTTGAGTTAACGAGTTTAGAGCACTTCGCGGCAGGCGTCGTAGATGTCGTTCCAGCCGGGGCGATCTTTAACCACCGTTTCCAGATATTCCAGCCACACGGTGCGATCCTGTACCGGGTCTTTGACGACGGCACCGGAGAGGCCGCTGGCAAGGTCACGGGCGGTGATGACACCATTACCAAAGTGCGATGCCAGCGCCATACCGTTTGTGACCACACTGATGGCCTCTGCCGGACTGAGCGTTGCGGATGGGGACTTGATGCGGGTCTGGCCATCGGAGGTGATGCCCTCGCGGAGTTCACGGAAGATGGTCACGACGCGGCGGATTTCTTCGAGTGCCGGTTTTTCTGCCGGGAGTTCGAGGGCACGGCCCAGTGAGTGAACGCGCTGCTGCACAATCGTGATTTCTTCGTCTTCGGTGTTGGGCAGCGGCAGTACCACCGTGTTAAAGCGGCGCTTGAGTGCCGCCGAGAGATCGTTCACGCCCCGGTCACGGTCGTTGGCGGTGGCAATGACGTTAAAGCCCATGTTCGCCTGCACTTCCATGTTGAGTTCTGGCACGGGCATGGTTTTTTCGGACAATACGGTAATCAGTGTGTCCTGCACGTCCTGCGGGATGCGCGTTAGCTCCTCGATGCGGCACAGTTTGCCGTCATTCATGGCGACCATCAGGGGACTGGGCACCAGTGCCTCTGGCGAGGGGCCTTCTGCCAGCAGGCGGGCATAGTTCCAGCCGTAGCGAATGGCTTCTTCGCTGGTACCGGCGGTTCCCTGAATGAGTAGTTTGGAGTTGCCGGAGATAGCGGCAGCCAGATGCTCGCTCACCCATGATTTACCCGTACCCGGCACGCCAATCAACAGCAGAGCACGGTCTGTGGCAAGCGTTGCGATGGCAATTTCGATAACACGACGATTGCCGTAGTATTTGGGGGCGATCTCATAGCCGTTTTCCAGCCTGCCGCCCAGCAGATACATCGACACAGCCCATGGAGACAGGTTCCAGTTGCGGGGGCGTGGACGGTCGTCAATGGCTGCAAGGATGTTGAGTTCTTCTGCAAACAGGTCTTCGGCGTGGTCGCGCAAGACCTGTGTTTTGTTTGCACCGTTTTCGTTCATCTGTTATGCTCCTTAATTAGTTGAAATCTGGTTAACGGTCGGTCAGTGAGGGTGGTGCAGCGACGTTCTTCCCCAACGGCTGCCCACCTGCTGACCTGTACCGATGGTTCACTCGAATTTGAACGCGGCAGTAATTTCCTGCCGCAGCCGCAGGCGAGACAGCGCGTTTTCGAACTGCTTCATCCCGTTACTGTTGAATATTTTGCGGGCATAGGGGATTTCATCGGCATGGATGTGATATACGATCAGTTCAATCATCTGCCGTAGATCTTCGTTTTGCTGCCGGGATAGATACTGGCGGGCAAAGTTACCATGTTCTTTTTCCAGTACTTCCAGAATGCCCCGACTGAATGCACGGCTCCACAGGCGGTTTTCGAGGTATTCGTGGATTTGCTTGCGCCGCGAATACGAGTTTGACCGCTTCCACCACTGTAAAAAGTAGATGTCTTTTTCGTTCTCTGGCAGCAGGGAGATTAACTTGAGCAGTTTATCCCCCAGCCGGTCGCCGTCGATATTGGCTTCTACGAGTGCGCGTATCCATTCGATGTCCATGTGCAATTGGGCTGCTGCGACAAAGTCCTGCGTGAGCGTATCCTGCCACTGGCTGTTGATGAACAGGTGATAGAGCGATTTTGCGTCGCGCTGGAAATGCTGGCACCACAGTGACGGCGGTAAATTCGACAGCATCATGTGTGCAGCATAGCGGCGCTGCTGACGCATCCCGAAAATTTCTCCGCGTTCGTCGTCCCTTTCAATATGGTCTTCGAGTCCATCGCGGCGCATGGCATCCGTGAGTTCAAAATCGAGGATAATGCGCACTACTTCTACGGTGGCGTGCTTTTCGATGACGAGGCATTGTGTGGCGTAGCTCATCAGCCGCTGCACATAGCGAGAATGGGGGATGCGTACAAGCTGTGACTGTGCAAACTTGCTTACGATCTGTGATTCACTATCCAGCAGAGACTCTAAGAACGGTTCGTCGTCGTAGCCGGTGCTGAAGTTGAAGATGATTTCAATCTGCACTTCTTCTTCCATGTGCGGCCACTGCTCGTTTAAAATCTCAAGGGCGCGTTGTGGATTGATGCTGCGCATGGTCTCAAAGCGATCCACATTGAGAGGCCTGCGGCGGGTTACACGCCACCATCTTTCATCGTAGACAATGTGATCCGTCGCCACGGGTGGATTCAGTATCAGGCCCCAGCGGGTGTTCTGCTCTGCAAGCCAGGGCAGGTAATCGCCAGCGACATCACGGAAGACCTCGTGGTGCTCCTCGTGCTTTTCCAGCCGACGCAGCAGCGATGAGAGGTATTCGGGTGGAATCCGCCAGTTACACTCATCCACACGTTCGATCCACTCGCCCAGCAGGTGGTAATGCGGTGAATCGAGCAGCATTTCTAACACTACGATTACCTGCGGATGACAGAAGGGGCGGTTGTCGTGGCGGACGTGTGTATTGGGCAGGCCAGTGTGTGTATCCGGGATGAAGCCTACCCGCCGCTGAATGGCCTGCTGCACGCATTCCACCAGTACGGTTTCCGGGTCGCTGGTCACACTGGATGTGTGCATGGTGCCAATTAAGGCGGCCTGTTTCAGGTTTTCTATCTGCATTACAACGCTCCTTCCATCGCTACGCGCAGCCGCAACGTTCGCAGCAGTGCATCGGCCCGCCAGTAGGCCCCGTGCCGCATCCAGAAGTGATGATAGTGCCAGACCAGCTCACGAACCTGTGGCATCTGGCGTGTGTCTATATGGTGCTGGATCGCTTTGAGCATCCGATCTACGGTACCCCACGGAATGGACTCCTGTTGCAGGATTGCCTCCAGTTGAGTGAGCATGAAGTGGCCGAATGCCTCGCTCCATGTCTCTTTTTCCATCATATGCACCAGTGTAATTGCCGCGTAGCTGTGTGGCATGGCCTGTGTGTCCCAATATTGCTGGAAGTATGCTTCGCGCTGTGTTGGGGGCAGATGCTGCGCGAGTGTACCGGCTTCTGCCTCGAAGATGTGATTGTTAAAGCACGCTGTAACCAGATGCGTTATCCACGTGTGGTCGTGTGTGCTGTGGCGGTTCAGCAGCCATGCCTGCACAAACATCATTCGCCACGGGCTGTGTATAACCATGTGGATCAGATCGGGGGCAGCCACGCGATAGTGGGACATCCACACAGCAGGCGGGGCCAGTTCCAGAATACGGAAAACCTGGAACAGCCGCCAGTAAACCTGCTCATCCTCCGGGATGTCGGTGGGGAGATCATCGAGGATGTAGTGGAAATTATCGGTGATTTCTTGCAGTTCAACATCATCCATGTGTTCGTAGCGATCCGGGTGTAGTTGTTGTGGCAGGGCGGGGCCTGCGGTATCGTCGGTGCGTACGGCCACCACAGTCCCATGCTCCTCAGAAGCGTGTGTGGTAAGGAAGTGCGCGGCCCATGCTACAGACTGCACTGCTATGTCACTATCTGGCAGGCTCATCAACAGTTCGCGGGCCGTCTGGCGAACCCATGTGTGCTCACTGGTAAGCTGGCTCTGGATGAATTCGGTGTCGTCGTCGCTGAGGTTAATGAACATGGCATCCAGCAGGTCTAGCTGTGCGTCGGCGTCAAGCTGCGGCCACTTTGCCGCCAGCATGTGCCGCGCAAGGGTGGGGTTTGCCGTGCGCAGCCGCTGGAAATTGCCCTGCCAGCGAACCGGGTCACTGTCGTCAGATGGGTCTGCGTAGATGTTGGCCCAATCCGGGCGGAACTGCTGCAACCAGCGTCCGCGCTCATCGGCCAGTTCAACCAGCGTGTTACGCGCCAGCACATTGTCCCCCAACCGGAGTAAAACCGTGTCCAGCCAGTGGGCAGGCAGGCTGTGGCCTTCGGCAAGCAGCATATGCAGCCAGTCCAGCCAGTAACGGTTGTCGTTGTGGAGCAGCAGCAGGCGCATTACATGGTCTGCGGCGG
>JBCCQC010000016.1:0-17086 GCA_039024535.1 Chloroflexota bacterium | reverse complement strand
CAAACAGCGCCAGCGCACGCGGGTTCGCCAGTTCGCGGCGTGCCGCCATATGATAGTACCAGCGCGGTTCCTCGTTGGTCACACGGGCCACATTTTCATAGTAATCCTGCACAATCTGCGGCACAGCAGTCCGCGCCGCATTGGATTTAAGCACCACCCGGCCATCTTCCTCTGTACCCGTCCACTCACGCACATTGCCAATCACATCGTGTACACCCGACGGGCTAACATTTTCTGCAAAGTGATTTACAGGCGTTTTGGCAAAGCGCATGTATTTGCGTTTCGGCTCCGGGATTTTCGTGCGGGTGTAGTCGTCCACCACATTCGCCATGTGAGAGTTAAACTCATCGCCCCACGGGTAACGCCGCCCATCTGCGCCACGCGCCGCCTTCTCCCACTCGGCTTCCGTAGGCAAACGCGCATCCAGGCAATGCACCACCCGTTGCGCATTCTGGTAATCCACCTCAGCAGGCATCAAAAACGTCTGCTCGCGCAGGGGATTGCGCGACGTAATCTGGCAACTCCCGGCTTTTGTGATAGCAACAAGCTGCTGCACCGTGATCGGATAACGCGCAATAAAGAACGTCGGCACCTTCACCGTTCGCGCCTCCTGCTGTTGCAGCAAATCCATTTCCGCCCGGAACAATCCCTCATAGCGCGACACAATTCCCTGCTCATCGTCAGACATCGCCACGAATTCATTGCCACTGAGCTTGCCAGATGTACGCAGCTCCAGCGTTTTTTCCGCTTTTTCCATCGCACTATCAAAGTACCCGTTCGGGTCATCCAGATTGTATTCACGGCGCAGGTCAGCACGCACAGCGTCCCTATCTACGCCAACTACCGCCTCGCCTTCAGGGATTTCTACCCACTCCATATCCATTAGCCACTGTCCTGTGATGTCGTCTACCGGGTCTACACAGACTATAGCATGTTTGGGCGCGGTTGATGGAGCCGGTTGAGCAGGTGCATAGAATCTCACCAGCCCACCAAGATCTTTGCTACACTTGTGCTGCGCAGACGACAACACAGAGAAACGACTATGAGTAAAGAACAGGTAGAAGCAATCGCTGCACGCATCAACACCTGCAAACAGTGCCCACTCCACGAAAATCGTACCAACACCGTCCCCGGTGCAGGGGATCCCAACGCGGACATCATGTTCATCGGCGAGGCACCCGGCCAGTACGAGGACGAACAGGGCGTCCCGTTCGTGGGGCGCAGCGGCCAGTATCTCAATTATCTGCTGGATAAAATTGGCCTCGTCCGTGGGAACGTGTTCATCACCAACATGGTAAAGTGCCGCCCCCCCGGCAACCGCGACCCGCAAAAAGACGAACTCGCCACCTGCAAAAACTATCTGGATGAGCAGGTCGCCACCATTGACCCGAAAGTCATCATTCTAGTTGGGCGCATCAGCATGGCAAAATACTTCCCGAAAGGCAAAATCAGCGAAATCCACGGCCAACCCCTCTATCAGGATGGCCGCGCCTACTATCCGATTTACCACCCGGCAGCCGCCCTGCGCAATCCACGCCTCAAAAGAGACATGGAAGATGACTTTACAAAATTACTGAACGTCATTGAAGAGGTAAAAAAACGCCGTTCTGGTGAAATTTCAGGCGATTCTAACGGGAATTCAGCAGCAGAACCCCCACAGCAGCTCACTCTGTTGTAGAATGTAACAAATCGGTTGTCTGTAAGGCATCCATTGTAAGATGCACAAATTTATGCACAGCGACAGTTCATCGGGCGCGCGAAACTGGGGAGACTGTGCATTTTGCCGGTCAACTGAACTCGTTCTGTCATAATAGTTTTGTGTTTTGAGGAGAGAAACAATGATCAAAGCTCTGAGGCAATGGCTATCTTCAAAAGACAACGAGCGCGGCCAGGGGCTTGTAGAATATGCCCTCATTCTGGTACTGGTCGCGGTCGTGGTAATTGTCATCCTCGCACTCTTCGGAGAAACCATCCAGGCACGTTATCACTTTGTCTACTCACAAATTCGCTGTGCAATGGATACATCCATGATTGTCGATATGTACGAAGACGGTGGTGGAGAAACCGGCAGAACGCCAACCGAACTGGCTTTCATGCGTGTTAACGATACGTGTATTGCAGTACTCAGCGTCGAGTATGACCAGACCTACGACACACTCATTCGAGATAGTGTGATGAATACGGCTGAATAGCACACGCTTACAAATCAACTCCATCCAACCACACAGACAGGCACAATCTGTGAGTGATATTATCATTGTAGGTGGCGGCGTGAGTGGCCTTGCTGCCGCCTTCGAACTGGAAAAACAGGGCATCAGCTACACGCTCATTGAGGTCAAATCCCGTACAGGCGGCCACATCACCACCACGCAGCAAAACGGCTTCGTCATGGATGGCGGCACGTTCGCCTTTGCCCGTCCAGATAACTGGCCGCTGCTGGATGATCTGGGCCTCGAAGATGCCCTGTTTCACATGGAATCCCCGGCAAACCGTCCGCTATCTGCATTTCGTGATGGCACGCAAACCCTTGTCGATTCCCTTGCCGCCAGACTCACAGGGCGCATCATTCAGCGCATGGCCGTCACCAGCCTCGGCATCACAGAAGACGAAACGGGCTACAACGTCTGCCTTGAAAACGGGCTTGCAATGCAGGCAAAGGGTGTGATTGTCGCCATCCCCGCCCGCTATGCCAGCCGCCTGTTCTGGACGCTACAACCCGATGTCGCAACCACGCTGGAAAACTACCACTATGATGAAGTCACCCGCGTGGCACTGGGCTACACCACAGAAAACAAACCGCAGAAGGCCCCGCAATCCCCGCCCTCTGTCCTGTTCTCTGCCCTCACCAGTACAGACCACCCATCGCGTGTCCCACAGGGAGGACTGCTGGTTCAGGCTGCTATCCGCGTGCCACTCAGCAACACAACCCCGGAAAAACTCGTAGACTCTATCTGCACCAGCATGAACTGGAACCAGCCTGACGAAATACTCGTCCGCGAGTGGGGCGAGGCCGACCCGCTAACCATCACCGCAGCACCACCAGCATTGCTGCGCATTAACGACCTGCTGCCAGCCGGGATCCAGGTTGCCGGGGGATGCTACCAGTTCCTGCCCCTGCCACAACGAACCGAGTCTGCCCGTGCCACTGCCAGAAAAGTGCTTGCAGCCGTCAACGCATAATGTACAATTGAGTTGATCGGGAGTAGCAAGAGTAAAATTACTGATGGCAACCACCTGCGAACTGACAGCAACGTTTGAGGAACCCCTCACTGTCCTCTACGAGCAATTCCGCGACAACATCCACGCCGCCCTGCGCTGGGGCACCAACTGGGACATCATCCGCGAAGACGTGCTGCGCCGTGCCGACGGCGCGTTGATGCGCCAGGTGTGGGGATTTTCTGCCGCCTACGCCCGCATGGATGGCATGGGCGGGCACGTCAGTTTTATGATGCAGTTCACCGAATTCGAAACCGAAACCCGCGTGGAAGTCACTGTTTCTTCGCCCTACGAGAAACACAGCAAAGACAGCGCCCACTACCGCCGCGCACATCAGGTAGCCCTCCGCCTGATGGAGTTCAGCGTAGCCCCCTACGAAGAAATTCACCCCGGCGTAAACACCCTCAAACGCATTGTGGATAGTGTGCGCGTCAAACCAACCGAAAGCACCGCCACATAATTTTCGGGTTACTCTACCGCACCACCTCGTAACCATCCCCGGCGCTCTGCGTCAGGTCAACCACAACTTCCCGTCCGCCAAAACCATCCACAAGATCATGGGCACGTACTGTTACCGTGGTCACATCCTCTGGAATCGTCAGACCATTCTGACTGCGGGTAAACGGCTGTTCGTTCTCATGTGGGTGCAGCAGCAGCCGCGTAAACGGGTCGTCCGGGCTACGCTTGACCACCGTGCCATCTGGCAGCACAACATCCCAGCCATCGGCATAATCTTCCCAGCCCGTATCCGGGTGGCGCACCGTCACACTGAAGTTCCACGTATCGCCGCTCAACTGCGCCCGCACAAACTCCACATCGGCATCAGCAGCGTTTTCAGTCATCGCCTCCTGCTCCTCAATCGTCTCCGTCAGGGCCTCTAACTGTGTGCAGCCCGCCACAGCAAACAGCGCAATAAAAATGGCAAACAGTCTCATCATGGTTTTAATTCCCCAGTGGCATATCACTATCGTCGGTCGTAGGTGTGGCCCGTGGGCGCGTAGCAGCCGGTTCATTGGTAGCCGTGCCCACAATGCGCGTAGCAGCAGGCAATGGCGTGGCCGTCCCGCTGGTAATAGTCTGCGATTCATTTGTCGCCGTCCCCCCGCCAGACTGTGCCTCAAGTTCAATCGTTGCGGTCACACGCTGCGGAGCCGTAGTATCTCCATCACCGGTTGCGCCCCCACCGCCACCTGTACTGCCAGCACCATCATCACCACAGGCCGCCAGCAGTAACGCCAGCACCATCATCACCCATATCCGTTTCATTATCTCTATCTCTCCCTCGTGTGCTCCGCAAGGCCATTCATTGGCTAGAGTAGCACCTATGACGCAGGCTTTCTAGCTTTACCCATCACCGCCCGCCCCGTCTGCCCATTAACCAGCGCAGTACGCACATCGCCATCCCGCTCCATAATCGTTGCCACCCACACCGGCAGCAGCAGCATTTCCATATCCATGTGGTCAATCATGGTAGATACCGTGCGCGTCTGGTTCGGGTTGAGGTTCTGGTTTTTCGCTACCATCTCCTTACGGAACACCTCCCGCGCCTCCAGCGAGGCCACATCAAAATCGTGAACGTACAGTTCTGCCGCGAACTTCGACAGCAGTTTCGGTGTATATGCGATTTTCTCCCGGTAATCCCACCGGCCCAGATTGCGCGTGAGTGAGCGCGGCGGCGAATCTACCGCCGGGATAGCAACATTCTGCAACTGTCCACCAGACTCCTGTCGTGCCACTTCCGCGTTAATCGTGCTGGCATCACGGTACGTATCGCGCAAAATCACCGTCCCGAACACATCAAACACCCAGAACGGCAAAAAAACGCCCGTATAGTAAATACGATCCACACGGTTCTCCATAAACAGACCCTTCAGCTTCTCCATACGGCTGTCAAGCTGCTCATACACAATATCTTCCACACGCTCACGCCTCACCCGGAACTTCACAATGCCGTCTGGCTGCCGGAACGCACCCAGATTATCCTGCACAATCACATGGTTCGAATTACAGAACGGGCACCGACCGGACATTTTCCCCTCTGGCAGCACCCGCTCCGCAGCACACTCATTACAATGCACCATCCGTTCGCCCACCTTCCAGCGCACAGCCTTACCCCGCTGTTTAATCAAAGACACCGCCAGCGACGTTTCCGACGTGGGGCGCACCGCGTTGTGTGCATCCTCATCCACATACCCGCAAAACGCACATTCAACGTGCCCGTCATCGGCTACCGTCAGCCCACCCCGGCAAATCGGGCACAGCAGCACATTCGTCTGCGCATCTACTGCCGCATCAGCCACCTGCACATTATCCTGAAATACATCTCTGGAGCGTTCAGCCTCTGCTTCGGTCATCTCACCCCGTGCCACCAGCATCATACGTGTCGCCTCAGCATTGCCCGGTTGCAGCGCCAGCGTAGCCCCCGCGTGCTTGATAATGGTGTCTTTATCGTCGCTCAGTTTTGCAATCCACAGGTGCGCATCTACGAAATTGCGCTCCATTTGCAGCAGACGGTGGCACGTTTCAAGGGCGGCTTCACGGTCACCCTGCTCCAGATACGCCCGCAAACTACTCACCATCGACCGCACACGCGGCGGCTGTTCACCACTATAGAGCAGGCCGCCCAGCACCCACGTTTCCGTCGGAGCCACTGCGCCACTATCCGCTACTGTCTCAGGTTCGGCATCCTCTGGCGGGAAAGTGCCATCCATAAAGCGCCCACAGTCCACGCACTGATATTTGCCGAACTGCATATTTACTTTCATATCGCCACCGCACGCAATGCAATTAAACATGACCGACCTCAATGTATTGACATAGCATTGTGCCCATTATACGACGTTTTACCCGCACAAAAGAAAATCCCCCGCAAATACGGGGGTTATATCCCAAATTTATCCCGGATTATCCCTGGTTATGGGGGTTACAGGCTCGCCCAGCCAGGGAACGCCCACGCCAGCGCCTCTGGTATCATGCTGCGAAACGTGACCAGCCCATGACCGCTACCCGGCTCTACAAACTGATATTCGATGTCTGTACGGGCCATCAGCACCTCGGCCAGTTCCACATTCGGGCGCAGGAACCGCGCAATACCCTCATAGCGGCCCACGGTATGGAAAATACGCCGGGGCAGCAAACGTGCCTCATCGAACCGCTCCTGATAGGCCGACAATTTTTCCTGTGCTGGCCCCTTACCCAGCGGCGGCGAAAGCATAATCAGCGTATTAAACACCGCCGGGTTCTTCAACGCAGCATCAGCGGCGGCAATAGCCCCGGCAGACGCCCCACCAATACCCAGGTTCGTAGAATCCAGCCGATAATGCGACTGCAAAAACGGCAGCAACTCATCCATGATGAAATCATAGTACGTGTCGCGCCGCACATAATCCCGCAGGCGTTCCTGCTGGCTACCACTCTGCACCATTGCCGTCACCACCGGGGCCATGCGCCCGTGCTTGATGAGCGCATCAATGATGTGCGTGACCTGCAACGGCCCGATGGCCCACTGCCCATCCTGCAAAATCAGCAGCGGGTAAATCAACCCGCTGTCACGGTAGTTCGGCGGCGTGTGAACCCACACCTTGCGCCCCGTCACGCCCAGCACCTGGCTATCAATCCTGTGCTCCACTGTGCTGCCCCGGTTCACCCCCTGCATCCGCGACCAATCCGGGAAAGGCCGCGCTTCCGGCATCTGCAACACAGACACATCCAGCGTAGCCGTCTTCATACCTGCCGGGTTCAACGGATCCATCTGCCAGTACGTTTGCACACGCTTTGCAAGGTCTTCTGGCTTTTCACTGGCAAGCGGCGTCATCGGGTCATCCACCGCCAGCAAGTAATCCAGCAGGTCATCCGGCTCAAACGGGTACGTAACATAGAACAGGTCAGTGCCTTCCAGCTTCTCCATCGGCATAAAAGGCGGGTCAGCCTTAATCGTATCGAGATTCAGCGCCACCTGTTTAACATTGGCCCCGCTGTAGACGAACGTAGCCCGGTTTTGCTCCACCCACGGAAACGTTTTACGCTCGTCAAGCAACGCATCAACAAGGGCCTGACGCTCATCTACCGGGGTTTTCTGGGCTTCGCTGATAAACTCGCTGAAACTTTCCCATCCGGGCATGTGGTTTCTCCTGCTGGTAATATTCTGGCTCCAAGTGCCCCCATTATACCGTGCGAACACGCAACCGGCCTGTGATGTGGATGAATGTTAAAATCCCGGACATCTCACTTTCGCTTGCGCCCTTTCCATGCCGGTAGCATAATAGCCGCTGATTACATGGGAAGACGAGGAGCCGGAAATTGACTTTCCGATTAGCAGTAACACTCAGCCTGTTTGCCATACTGCTGGCCGCCTGTGGGGGTGCCCCCGCTGCCGATGACACAGCCAGCGCTGCCAGCGTCGCAGAAGCCGACCCCGCACAGCAGCAGGCCGCCGTGCCCCAACAACAGCAACCTACCCCCGTCCCCGGCGCACCGGAAGGTGTCGTGGCCGTGGTCAACGGCGAACCCATCACCGAAGAAGCATTCAACGCAGCCCTCGCCCGCCGCGAAACCGAGTTCGACGCCGCCGACCGCGAAACGCTGGAAAACTTCGTGCTCAACACGCTCATCAACCAGGAAGTGACCGAACAGGCAGCCGTACTTCTGGAAATTGGCGTTACCGATGATGTAGTACAGGCAGAAATTAACGCCCTCAAGGGCCTGCTGGACGGCGACGAGGCAGCATGGACTGAGTGGCTTACAGTAAACGGCTACACCAGCGAAACCGAGTTCGCCGCCGAACTGCGCAATCAACTGCTGGTCTCGCGCGTCCGGGATTTCGTCGTAGGGGACACCCCGCAGCAGACCACGCTCCAGGTACAGGCCCGTCACATTCTGGTCGAAACCGAAGCAGACGCACTCATGCTGCGTAACCGACTGGAAAACGGCGAGGACTTCGTGCTGCTGGCCGCACAGTTCTCAAAAGACATCACCACAAAAGACGCTGGCGGCGACCTCGGCTGGTTCGCCCGGGAAGAATTGCTGGAACCACGAGTGGCAGAGGTAGCATTCACCCAGCAACCGGGAGAAATCTCTATGCCCGTGGCAACCCGCCTCGGCTACCACATCATCGAAACCCTCCAGTTCGATGACCTGCCCGTCCAGCCAGAAAAACAGGCGCAAATCGCTCAGGGCATCTTCGACGACTGGCTGACGACCGAAACCGACAGCGCCATTATCGAAATTTACCGTTAAAACAACCGGGGACAGGGTTATGAGTGGACGTGCATACACAGTGCTGGCAGGCATCATCATTTTGATTACAATCGGGCTGATTATTGGCACGGTCTACTATCTACAAACTTCCCCCCCGCCCGAAGAACAGGTTGCAGCGCAGCTACCCACCATGGCAGTACTGCCCACCCTCACACCATCAGTTACAAACACCGCAACCCGCGTCCTGCCCCCCACGCTGCCGCCAACGTTCACCCACACACCCACCATCACCCTCACACCCACCGTAACACCCACAGTCACATTCACGCCCAGCAGCACCCCGACGATCACAGACACCCCATCACTCACACCCACCCTTGAGTCATCCCTGACGGCCACCCCCACAGCAACATTCACAGCCACCGCAACCTCCAGCCTGCCCTCTGCCACGCCCACAGACACCCGCTCCCCATTCCCGTTCACACTGCGCGGCGGGGAAGTCATCTTCACCCCCAACCGTTACAACTCGGCAGGGTGCGCGTACCAGGGTGTGGGCGGCCAGGTGTTCGACATACAGGGGAATGGCATTGGCAGCGGCATCCGCGTGGTAGTGGTGGATGACCAGGGCCGTGAATTTGCCGCCGCCGCTGGCAGTAACTCCAATTACGGCGGCAGCGGTGGCTATGAAATCGGCGTGGCTTCACAGCCGAACCGCCGCAATTACTTCGCACAGCTACGCACAACAGACACCAACGTCGTCATCTCGCCGGAGGTGCCTGTTGTTTTCCCGTCAGACTGTGACCGCAACGTCGCCATCGTCAACTGGATCCAGACGCGGCCCTTCTAGCAGCGCACGGTCAATCAGATGTGTCGTCGTCGGTACTGAAAGTGCTGTTCGGGATAATAATGGTTGTCCCCGTATCAGATGTCGACGCATCATCCGTGCTGACGGGCGTTGCATCTGCGGCAGGCGCATCCTCAACTGCTGTGGCGGCATCCTCAGCGTCTGCACTGGATGCATCCATCGTAGTTGTCGTGTCATCACCCGTGTCTGCTGTCGTATCAGGCGCTGTTGCGTCCGTCGCACTGGCAACCGTCCCATCACCTGAAGGAGCCGGCAGCGTCGTAGCCCCCACCGGCACATCATTCACAAAACGCCCACAGGTAGACCCATCCGGTATCGTCAGGCTCGCACCTATAGAAATATTCCGCACCTGAGACGCCGGAATGTTGTTCGCCCGTGCCAGTTCGCTAACGCACGTGCCATTGTTCAGCGCAATGCGGAACAGATTATCACCCCGCTGCACGGTATACGTTCCGGAGGCACCGGCTGCTACCATGCGGCTATCTGCCGGGGCCATGCCAGTGTCGATAGCATCAACCGCACGGGTCACTGTCACCGCCAGCGCCAGTTCTTCCATTGTCGCAGGGCGCGGGACGCTCACCGCCTGCACCACACGGCTGTCATCCAGCGTCACCTCAACAGACTCACCAGCACTCAACACCCGTGGCGGGAAGGCAGTTGTCATAATGCCCTCATGTACAGTCAGGATAATGCCGCCCGTTGCAGTCCCCGTCAGCGTAACCAGTGCCCCGGAGGATGCAATATCCATACCATTAACGGTAAGATCGGTCGTCGCGTCCGACGGAGTCATAATCACCAGCGCGGAGGGTGCATCGGTGCAGTTCGGGGCACCGGGCCTGCCGAAAAACGAAATCGCCTCCATTGGCCCACGGTTCTCACGAGCATCAGATTCATCGCGCACTGCAACATTGCCCAGCAACACATACAGGGTCGCTGTCGGCGCAGCGTCCGGCGTAACCTGCACAGCAGCAATACCCCACTCATTGCGCTCTGCGTCAAACGGCCCGGTACTCACTGCCCGAAACAGCGACACATCAGCCGTATCTGCCGGACGAGAAAATACATTTGCCGGACGATTTTCATTCAAAACCCGATCCACCACAAAATTACCATAGCAAACCCGGTCAGGTTCAAAGCTGCCACAGTTTGCTTCCAGCGCCGTCAACGCATTCTCGACAATAGCAGTGCAGGTAGCCGTCTGTGCAGATGCCACAGCCACACCCATCAGTGCCACCAGCAGCACACTCCACACAGCGGCCATTCGTTTCATTTTCGTATACATGGAAAGTATTCCTCCCATTTCCACATTGTCCCCTGATTAAGCTATAGAAAGCGCGAGGGTGCGACCGCATTCAGGTTAATTTCCGGTAGGAAGTTGATTCGGGGTCGTTTTTCGCACAGGCGTTCGTACAATTAAGCACATGTATGCAGAAATCGCCATTAACGTTCCCATCCTGAATACGTTCCACTATGCCGTGCCAGAGGCTCTCGCCGCCAACCTGTGCCCCGGCCATATGGTACAGGTCGCCTTCCGTACAAAAGCTGAACACGGCATCGTGGTTGCTATCAGTGAACAGCGCCCCGCCGAAATTGGTGACAATGTGCGGATGAAGCCGGTTGAGCAGATATTGCACCCACAGCCTGTCGTGAGCGAACAGCAGTTAGCACTTGCGCAGTGGGTAGCCCATCGCTATCTGTCGTCGGTGGCAGCAGCCCTGTGGCTGATGCTGCCCCCCGGTTTTACCGGCGGACGCGACATTCTCATCACGCTGCTGGATCCCCGTGCCGCCGCCCGTGATATGTTCGAGCACCGCGTTATCAGCCTGCTGAACCGGCGCGGCCCATTGCGCGGCGCACAGATCAGCAATGCACTGGCCGGGGAGAAAAAAGCTGATTGGAAACTTACAGTGGACTCGCTTGCAGATAGGGGCATCGTCCGCATCGACCAGATTTTGCGCCCCCCGCGCATCAAGCCACGCAATATTCAAACGGCAGCGCTGGCAATCACGCCCGACGAAATCCCGAAAGTTGGCCCCACACTCGGCAAGAAAAACCGCCGCGCAGACCTGCTGGAAAGCATTGCCGGGATGCCAGACGGCACACACGACCTCAAAACAACCGCGAAACTGCTTGGCACCAGCAAGGGCACGCTGTCAAAAATGGCCGATGACGGCCTGCTAACGATAGCAGACGATACAATGACACTCGCCATTGAACCCGATGCCGTGAACAACACACTGATCGACCTGCGCAATGCACAAACACAGATTCGCGTGTTGCGTGTGCTTTCCCGTGAGAATGAGCCGATTGACGTAAGCTGGGTGTACACACAAACGGGCGCAAAACTCGCCGACCTGAAAAAGCTGGAAGAAGACGGCCACATCCTGCTGGGAGAAAAAACCGACTGGCGAGACAACATGGTCGGGCGCGAGTTCTCCCCGAACACGCCGCCACTGCTCACCGACGACCAGCAAACCGTACTGGACGCCATCAACAGGGCAGTTGCAGCGCAGGAGCATGAAACGTTCCTTTTGCACGGCGTGACCGGCAGCGGCAAAACCGAAATCTATCTACAGGTCATCCAGCGTGTGCTGGACGCGGGGAAAACTGCGTTCTTCCTCGTACCAGAGATCGCACTCACACCGCAGACGGCAGCACGTGTAGCAGGGCGCTTCCCCAATCGTGTGACGGTACTGCACAGCGGCCTCAGTGATGGTGAACGCTATGATGCATGGCGGCGCGTGCGCGAGGGTATGGTGCAGGTGGTGGTGGGTGCCCGCAGCGGGCTATTCGCGCCGCTAGCAAACATCGGCGCAATTATTCTGGATGAGGAACACGACAGCAGCTACAAACAATCCCCGAATGTGTCCATGCCGCCGTTTCGCAGTGCGCCGCACTACGATGCGCGTGTAGTCGCCGAAGAACTCGCAAAATTGCACAACGCCGTGCTCATTCTGGGCAGCGCCACCCCGGATATTGAAACCGCCCACCGCGCAGAAAACGGCGAAATCGAATATCTGTCGCTGCCACAGCGCATTCTCGCCCACCGCGAACAGGTACAGGCCACCCGCAAAACCGTAGGGGTGCGCGTGCATCTGGACGAAGAACACGGCGATGTACTCTCGCACGACCTGCCACCCGTAGAAGTGGTGGACATGCGTGCCGAACTCCGTGCCGGGAATACCAGCATCTTCAGCGGCTCACTGCGAACAGCCCTTCAGGACACCTTTTCACGCGGCGAACAGGCCATCCTGTTTTTGAACCGGCGCGGCAAAAGCACCTACGTTTTCTGCCGCGACTGCGGCTACGTCTCCACCTGCCCGAACTGCGACACACCCCTCACCTACCACCACGACGGCGTCATGCGCTGCCATCGCTGCGGCCACCGCGAAGGCCACCCGAAAAACTGCCCCACCTGCCACTCACACCGCATCAAATACTTCGGCGCAGGCACACAGGAAGTCGAAAAGACACTCAAAACCGCCTTTCCATCAGCACGTGTCGTCCGCTGGGATGCTGACACCGCCTCCAATGTCGCGCAGCACGAGATCTACCTGCACCACTTCATGACCGGGCAGGCAGACATCATGGTCGGCACGCAGATGATCGCCAAAGGGCTTGACCTGCCGCGTGTAACCCTCGTCGGCATCGTCAGTGCAGATACCGCACTCTACCTGCCAGATTTCCGTGCCGGGGAACGCACCTTTCAGTTGCTCACACAGGTAGCCGGACGCGCCGGACGCAGTTTGCTGGGTGGCCGGGTCGTACTGCAAACCTACCAGCCAGATCACTACGCCGTGGATACCGCCTCCCGCCACGACTACCGCGACTTCTACACCCGCGAAATTCACCACCGCCGCAACATGGGCTATCCACCGTTCCGGCGCATGGCACGCATCCTGTTCCGCTACCCGAACGCCGTCGAAGCACAGCACCACGCAGAAATCACCGCAAGCCGCATCCGCAAGCGCCTCACCGAACTGGACATGACCGGAACCGAACTCATCGGCCCGGCGCCATGCTTTTTTACAAAAGTAGCGGGGCACTTCCGCTGGCATCTGCTGCTGCGCGGCCCCAATCCAGAAGAAGCCCTGCGCGGCATGACCTTCGACAGAAACTGGTACGTGGATATCGACCCGGTAGACATCCTCTGAAGTGTATAAACCTGAAAACAGAAAGTTATAAAGTTCGAAACTTTCATGACGCTCCCCGCACTCTATGATACGATACTCACATAACGCTCAGACACCGGGAGATATTCATGTTAAAAAATTCAATTGCTTTACTACTCTCAGTTGTATTGTCCGCTTTCGCCGTTAGCAGCACCCACGCCCAGAGCGAACAATGTGTGGCCCTTGCAGAAGCCGCCTTCAGCGCGATGGAAAGCTGCGCGGACGCCGCCGGGAACGCCGTGTGCTATGGCATGGCCGCCAGCATTGAAGGCGACGACGCCTTCGCCACCGCCGGGGACACCGTTGCCATTGCAGATGCCCCCACCATCAACACCGCCGCCCTCAATCTTGAGGTGCCGGAGTGGGGCATGGCCCGCGTGAACGTTCATGCCAACGTGCCCCTCAGCGTCTCAGAAACTGGCCTCGCCTACATGCTCATCGGTGACGCCACCCTCGAAGATGCTGTCCCAGCAGAAAGCGCCTTCATGCCTGCGGAACCAATTGCGGTACAGGCACTCGTCGGTTCTAACCTGCGCAGCTTCCCCTCCACAGATGGCCGCGTGCTCGCCAGCGCACCCGTCGGTGCAGAACTACTGGCCGATGGCCGCACAGCCGCCGGGGACTGGGTTCATGTGACATTTGAAGATGTTGTGGCATGGGTCAGCACGTCCATTGTAGTGCCGGTAGACGGCGGCGAAATCTCCAGCCTGCCCATCTTTGGCGATAACGCCCGAACACCAATGCAGTCATTCGTCTACAGCAACGGTACAGAAGCCTCCGCCTGCACCAACGAATCTCCGTCTATGCTGGTGATCCAGACACCCGATACCGTTGATGCCGAAATCACAGTGAATGGCCTCGACATCCAGTTTACCGACACAATCGCCCTGCGCACCCTGCCAGATAACATTCTCCAACTCGTCACACTCGCTGGCGCAGCAAACGCCGACCGCATCTCCGTACCACCCGGCTTCACCATGAGTGTACAGCTTACTGCCGATGGCACCGCCCCCGACGGCGCATGGACGAACCTGCGCCCCATTACCGGCGAAGAACGCGGCTTCTTCAGCGTGCTGGAACTGATGCCAGAGGCTGGCCTGTACACCGCACTCTCTGTGCCAACCGCTGACGATGTGGCAGCCACGCTGCGCACCGTAAACCAGGCCGCTGCTACCACCACAACAGCCAGCGCTGGCGCACCCGCCGCCACCGGCAACTGTGACGGCTTCCGCCCGACCTCACCGCTGGACGGGCTGGCCTTCGGCTCCACAGACTTCTACTGGGACGGCACCGGCGAGGCCACACAGTACCGCGTGAACATCTTCACGGACGGCGAACTGGTACGCTCTGAAACCATCGACGCCTTCTCCACCACCGCATCAATTGACACGTCCACCGGCGGTATCGGTGATGGCGCCAGCTATGCGTGGAACGTGGAAGCAATTGCCAGCGGCCAGACGGTCTGCACCACCGGCACCGTCACCCTGCTGCGCAGCGCAGCCGCACAGTCCGCCGGTGGCGGCAGCGGTAGCGGCGGCGGTGGTAACAACCAGTGCAACTGGGGTTGTGACTAACCTCACACCACACTCGCAGGGGCGCAGGCCATGCCTCGCCCCTGCAACTCTATCTTGCGAATGATGCTGACCTGAATCACAGTGATTTCTGTCATCACATCATGGGTGGATGTAGCAAACAGACGGTCATTCCCGTTACAATGGCGTTTCGCAATTGCATTTTTGCAGGGAGACCCATGCGCAAACCTGTTCTGATTGTTCTGTTGTTATGCCTGTTCGCGGTTTCGGCTGCGGCACAGGACGAACCAGTCGTGATTGAGTTCTTCTACCCGACCTCTACCGACAACCCCGCCGCAGAAATTTTCCAGCGTTACGCCGACGACTTCAACGCCACCAACCCGGATATTGAGGTCGTGCCGGTGTATGCCGGGGGCTACGACGACATTACCGCTGCTGCCCGTAACAGTATCGAAAACGACATCCCCGGCCCCGACGTGGCCGTAGTACTGGTGGTTGACCTGTTCAATTTCATCGAAAACGACTACATCATCCCGGCCCAGCAGTTCATTGACCGGATGGACAACGGCGATACCTACATCAACGACTTCTTCCCCGCCTTCATGGAAAACAGTGTGGATGGCGACGGTACCGTCTGGACGATTCCGTTCCAGCGCAGCACACCGATCCTCTTCTACAACAAAGACCTGTTCCGCGAAGTCGGCCTCGATCCCGACCAGCCGCCACGCAACCGCGATGAACTGGTGACATACGCAACTGCACTCACCAGCGATGACCAGTGGGGCGTTTATGTGCCGTCTGCCGGGTTCCCCTACTGGCTGTTCCAGAGCTTTGCCGTCGCTCACGGCCAGAACATCGTCGGAGCAGCCGATGCCGAAGTGTTCTTTAACGCACCGGAGGTAGTAAACGCGCTGGAGTTCTTTATGTCCCTGAGCGAGGAGCATGAAGTCATGCCGCCGGGGGCCATCTCCTTTTTCGATACACCAGATGCATTCTTCGATGAGCAGGTCGCCATGATCTACCACACCACCGGCTCCCTGACGAACATCCTCGAAAACGCCGATTTTGAGGTAGGCGTGGGCTTTTTGCCCGGTGGCCCCGCAGGTGAAGATGACACCGGCTACGGCTCTCCAACCGGCGGCGGCAACCTGTATATCTTCAGCAACACCTCACCAGAAAAGCAGGCCGCTGCGTGGCGCTGGATTGAATACCTCACCTCGCCAGAAATCCAGGCAGACTGGACACTGAACACCGGCTACATCGCTGCCCGCCAGAGCGCATGGGAAACCGACACGCTACAGGATTTACTGGAAGACCGACCGGAGTATGCCGTAGCCCGTGACCAGCTTGAATTTGCACGCAAAGAGCTATCCACCCATGATGGCATTGCCGTGCGGGGTGTACTGAACGATGCACTCGCGGCAGTCATTGCCGGTGAAGCCGAACCACAGGCCGCGCTGGATGCCGCACAGGAAGAAGCCAACGCCATTCTGGAACCGTACCGCTAACGTATGAACGAGCAGATTCCTGACACGAAATGGGGTGCAATTCATTGCGCCCTACATCCAAATTCTGGGAATCAATAGTAAGACATAGAAAGTAAATACGGTGATAAACGGTATTACGGTTATTATTCTGTAAAAGGTTGGAAGTGTTTCTTTCTTTGTGTATGCAGAGCTACTCCATGCGTCTGACAACCACGACAGTGAGTAAAAGATGTAAACCACCATGGCTATGGAGGTAACTATAATTCTGATTGTTTTACCATCCTGAACAAGAACCAGCAAAGATAAAACAAAGAATATTGCTGTACCGATTGCCCCAAATGATGACTCAATAATCCATGCTATCCAATTCACACGTGTCGAGACAGGAAACAACGTAGCTAAAATAGTAAAGCTGACTATGCACAACACAATTGATCTTTCTGCTATGAAGTAACCTGATGCAGCACTTCCATACAGCAACGCAGAACAAGTAATAGGGGCACCCTCAAAGTTTAATCCAGTTCTCCCAATTGATGGTGCTATCTTCTCAACATACATCACACCCCACCACCAACCTAAAGCACCGCCAATAATGGCAAAAAGAATGGAGGTGTTTTG
>JBCCQC010000015.1:0-18363 GCA_039024535.1 Chloroflexota bacterium | reverse complement strand
GGGCTGTATTCGCCGTCGGTGTTTGCGTTTTGCTACTACACTAACATGCGGGCACTGCTGCTGGCGCTGGATGCGACCGGCGCTGACCTGAGCAATGGACAAGCCCACCTGCGCAATGCCCTCAGCCAGCTTGAAATGCGCAGCCCCGCAGCAGACGTTCATCTGGACGCTAACCGCACCGCCGTCACGGACAATTTCATCACGCAGATTCAAATTTCGCCGGAGGGCCAGCCGTATACCTTTTTACTGGAGCGCTCGCCACAGGTCAACGCTACGCTGGGGATGACGGAGAGTGAGTACATTGCGCTGGGCCGGTTCAGTATGCACAACATGCCGTGCGACCGGCAGAAGTCCAGAACTCTGGAAGAGATTCTGCACGAAAGGCGGCAGCAATCATCATAGTGTTATCCGCTTGCGGGCACGCGGACGGTGCTGTAATATGCGGGGCGATTTGTTCCTGACAGATGGTTGAGATGGTACCGTGAGCGACCTGGATTTACAGAAACCGATTTCCCCTGACCTGTACACCGAGGAATACTTCCGCACGGCGTGTGAGGGATACGATGAATTTAACGAAAGTGAAGGTGTACACCTCTCGCGGCGCCTGAACCAGGCTTTTGCGCTGGCGGAGGTGACGCCGGGTATGAATGTGCTGGATGTGGGCTGCGGGCGTGGCGAGATCCTGCGGCACTGTGCTTACCTGGGTGCGAACGCCTACGGTATTGACTATGCTGAGGTCGCTGTGCGGATGTCGCAGGATGTGCTGGATAAGCTGGATGATGATGTGCCCGGTCATGGGGGTGTGGCGCTGAGTGATGCGAAAAAACTGCCGTTCCCCGATCACTTTTTTGACCGTGTGTTGATGTTCGATGTGGTGGAGCACCTGCACCCGTGGGAACTGCACCTTGCGCTGCTGGAAGTGAAGCGCGTGTTGAAGCCGCGCGGCATGTTTGTGGTGCATACCGCCCCTAACATCTGGTACGACCGCTATGCTTACCCGGTGGTGCGCACAGTGCGCACGCTGCTGGGCGAAGGTGACCTTTACCCGGCCAATCCGCGTCAGTTCCTTGTGGATGTGAACGAGCACGTCCATGTGAATGAGCAGAGCCTGCTGAGTATGTACCAGACGTTGAGCCGTGCCGGGTTCACGGCGAAGGTGTGGCTGGATAGCCCACCACAGAACCGCACTGAGAGCGTGATGCTGGCCGGTTTGCGGCGGCTGGCGTTTAAGACGGTGCCGCTGCGCTGGTTTTTTGACCGGGAAGTGTTTGCCGTGGCGACCCCCCGCCCGGAGTAGATGGCTGGTGCCGCAATTTTTGCCACGCGAAGGCATGAGGGCTTTGCGGCAATCAGCATGAGCTAGCCCCGGTTTTCGATCCGGGACAGTATGGTTTCGTAGACGATCTGTATGTCTGTGCCAAACCCGATGATGTTCGTCAGGCGGCCCTGTGCGTCTATGAGGTAGGTGCTGGCTGTGTGATCTACCAGATAGAATGCCTGTGAGCCGGTATCGAACTGCTTTTCAAAGTACAATCCATAGTCCACGCCCATACGCCGCAGGTCGCCCTCGCTGCCGGTGAGTGCCAGCGCGAAGTCGTCGATGTTGCGGGCACCCAGATAGAGATCAAGGCGTTCGGGGGTATCGCGTTCGCCGTCCACGCTGACAAACACAAACTGCACATCCCCGGCGGCGTCGGCCAGCATCTCATTAATGCGCCGATATTCCATCAGCGTCAGCGGGCACACATCCGGGCAGTAGGTATAGCCAAATGACATCACCACCGTTTTACCGCGCAGGTCGCTCAAACTGAGTGGTTCGCCAGTGTGGGCCGTCAGCGTGAAGTCATCCAGCGGGCGGGGCGGGTTCAATATGGAGATCCCACCAGGGGCGACTTCGATAAACGATGGGGTATCCCCGAGGTAGGTATCGGTCAGGTGGGTGAAGATCAGCAGCAGTACGCCAGCGGTCGCCAGCAGCAGCACACCGAACACAATGACGAGTGCCGTGCGGATATGTTTTTGTTGTGGGGGTCGGTTCGAGATGGTTTGCATGAGAAGGTATCTCCTCAGAAATTACAATGAACTTTTCTGCAAAACCCCTCCCCTGCATCCCCTCCCCGCCACAGGGAGGGGACTGCGAATCGTGACGACCCGCTTTATGGCTCTCTTCCCCCGTGGCGGGGGAAGGGTCGGGGGATGGGGGTGAATTCTAGCTTATGCGGGCCAGCCGCACGCGCCTGTAGATATATACCCCTACGCCACCCAGCAGGCACATTGTGGCAAACGTTAGCAGCAGTGGTAGCGTGAGGCTGTCGGGGTCGGGGCGGCCACAGATGGCGTCCCAGATGGCATCGGGCACTGTACGCAGCGTTTCCAGGTCACGGATGTATGCGGCACTGAAGATCCCCAGCGTGGCGGCCATTGCCAGCAGCATCACGCTGATAAGCTGGTACATATAGTCGCGCCCGTCAATGAGTTTGCGCTGTGTGTATTCAACCATGATGACGTCCTCCTGGCATGTACGGGTAGGGGCGCAAGCGTGCTGCCCCCCTACCTGCACGGCGTGTATGCGATGTGATCTAGCGGGCAATATCCGGGCGGCCTGTGACCCAGAACCCGTAGGTAAAGTCCAGTGCCTGGATGAGCACCGGCCCCCACATGATGATGTTGGAGATGATGATGACCGTCACCCACAGGCGCCATTTTTCCATGATTGGCGGGGCGTACTCATCTTCTGGCGCTTCGGTAGCGACAGGGGCTTTCATCTCGGATTCGTCCTGCTTTTCACTGAAGAACGTCCCCACAAGCACGATGTACAGCAGCACAGAGCTAATCAGCAGAATAACGCCCGAAATTGCCGCGCCGTTCATCCAGAAGCCCATTGCCTCGCTCACGTAGGCACCCGGTGCGCCCATATCTGTACGGCGGGTAGCCCCGGCCATACCGCCACGGCCCATCGTCCCGGCGAAAAGGAGCATCCCGAAGAACCATGTATACACGTGTGCCAGTGCAAAGCCCGGACGGTACAGCTTGCGGCGGGTAATCATCGGCAGAATCCAGAAGGTGATGCTGATGTAGGTGAGGAAGACCGCACCGGCCAGCGTGGTGTGGAAGTGGCCGACCACCCATGTGGTGTTGTGCAGGGCGGTGTTCATGTTGTAGCTGGCGTTCATGATGCCGCTGATGCCGCCGAAAATGAACAGCAGCATACCGCAGAACTGCGCCGCAATCACCGGGTTGCCCCACGGCAGTTTCCACGTCCAGTCGATGAGGTTGGTTGCGCCACGCTTGCGGCCAGCACGCTCCATTGTTGCAGCGACGTTAAAGGCGGTGAGCAGGGACGGGGCTACGACGACGAACGTGAGGGCACTGTGGTAAATCTTGGCAATTTCGCTTACGCCGGGGTCCTGGAACAGGTGATGAACACCAATCGGGATAGAAACCACGGCGATGGCGAGAAAGGCAATGCGGCCCATTGTATCGGAGAACAGCTTTACACCGAGTTGTTCTGGCAGCATGGTGTACCAGCTTACATAGGCCGGGATGAGCCAGAAGTATACCAGCGGGTGCCCGAAGAACCAGAAGAACACCCGCGCTACCTGCGGGTCTACTGTGTCGATGATGCCAAGCGACATGGGCAGCAGCATGGTCAGGATTTCTACCGCGACGCCCAGTGTGGCCGTGAACCACATGATGAAGTTGGCGATAATTGCGTAGGTTGCCAGCGGCACCTTCTTGCCGGGGTTGTCCTTGCGCCATGCAAAGTAGGTTGCCAGGGAGTTGAAGACACCCACCCAGCTACCCACCACGACCAGCGTCAGCCCGAGGTAAAAGCTCCAGTGGGCCAGCATGGGCGGGTAGAACGTGAACAGAACCGTTGCCTGCCCGGTGACGATGGCATAACCGGCCAGTACCATGCCGACGACCATCAGCCAGAAGGAGAGCCACACTGCCAGCGTGCTGCGCATGGGGCGCTGCAAACTGCGCTGCACCACGAAGTAGCTGATGCCCATGATAAAGAAGGTGGTGAACACCAGTGCGTTTAATACACCGTGCAGCGTGAGTGCCTGATAGTAGTAGGTGAAGATGGGCGTGGTAATCAGTTCTGCGTTGCCGGTAATGGCCTCTGTGATGTTGCCGTAGGTGTTCTGCATCCACGGGCTGCGGCGGAACGTCTGGAACGGCCCCATCAGGATGCCGACGAGCAGTGCGATGAAGGCAACGACGAGGTGAGCACCCACCTGCCAGCGTTCGTGTTCCAGCAGGCGAACTGCCGGGTGTGTCATGATAGGTTTGTTCTTACGTGCCTCGTTGCCGAGTGTCGGTTGTAGTGTCGCCATCGGTTATTCGTCTCCCTGTGCTACGGTGGCATCTTCTGCCGGTTCTACAATAATGGTTGCAAACATATTCTGATGGGCACGCCCGCAGTACTGGCTACAGATAATTTTGTACTCGCCGGGTTCGTGAAAGGTGGTACGTGCTTCTGCAATGTGACCTGGAATGATTTCGAAGTTCACGTTGTGGTGTTCAATAATCATGCCGTGGATTACATCGCGGCTGGTGACGTGGAATGTGACGGTGGCACCTTCCGGTACGGTCATGCTGTTCGGCTGGAAGAACCATGTTTGGGCGAGGATTACGGCTTCGTACTCATCGCCGCCCATGTGACGCAGGCCCGGCTCAGCAAACATTGTTTCGTCCAGCTTCTGCGGGTTTACAAAACCGCCCTGCCCGGTGGGGCGCACCCCGAAGATGGCAGCACCGGCCAGCAACGTAGCGAAGAAGACGCCGAGCATAATCGTGATGCCGGTAATCCACTGGCGTTCGTACTCATCAATGTGGATGTGCTGCTGGTTGTGTTGTTCACTCATGGGTTATGCTCCCCGAATCACAAAGATTTCGAAATAAGAGATCGTCCAGTAGACGAAGTAGAAGATCATCAGCAGGATGACGAACAGGAATGCGCCGTTGGGTTTGGGATAGCTGAAGGCCGGTTCTTCTGCCGGGGCAGCTTCTACTTCTGCGACGGGTTCGGCAGTAGCTTCCGCTACCTCTTCGGCTTCCAGCACGGCGCCGTCAGTGCTTTCGAGAGTCGCGTTATCAGTCATGGTGGTGCTCCTTGAAGTCACTTATTCGTTCAATGTCAGGATGTAGGCGACGAGGTGATTCAGTTCCTCTTCAGATAGCAGTTCGCCGTAGTTCGGTGGCATCAGGTTTTCCGGGTAGGGGCCACCTGCATCTGCCGGGACGATGTAGGCACCGGGGTTCACGATGGAGTTGTAGATGTAGACCGGAACGCTTTCATCGCCGCTTTCGGCAATGCGTGCTTCACCTGTTTCTGCGAGGCCCCACATCGTTGGCCCTACCAGGCGAATACCGCTGGCGTCTACGCTGTGGCAGCTTGCGCAAATCCACGGCCCCACGCTCGTCTGGTACTGCTGCTGGAAAAGCTGTGCGCCGAGGTCGGCGTCCCCGGCAGCGATGGCGAGTGCAATCGGGTCGTCGTCTGCGCTGGCAGCTTCAGCGGCCTCAGCTTCTTCGGTTTCCGCGATGATCTCTGCCGTTGCTACAGCAGCTTCTTCCGTTACGTCAGCGGCAGGGGCTTCAGCATCTGCCTCGTCTGCAATTTCCTCGGTCTCCACCACGGCGGGTTCATCGGTGGGTGCGGTGGTCGGCTGGGCGGCCACCGGCGCGGATGAACCCGTTACCCCTTCTTCTGGTAGTCGTCGCCCACAGGCTGCGGTGAGTAAAAGCAGTGTGATGAGCAACGCTCCATAAACCCTGTGTGTCATTTTGAACACATTTCCCTTTTAACATGCACTAATGTTTTTGTGTGATGGCTATATCTTGCAGCAATTTGACGCATTCTGCTGTCATCACATACTGTGACAAATATCACAGATAGGGCGTGGTGTGCTGTTGTGGCCTTTGATGCTGTCGTGTTGCACATCCAGACATAGCCTCTCATCTTACGCTCATAAAGTATAAGAGGTCTGTTATCTGCAATCAATCAAAGTAGGGAGGTTACGGGCGAGGTTATGACAGATGTGTGTGGTAAGGCAGTACGGATGTCACAAATCTGCAAAAATCAAAAAATGGTGGGGGTTACTGCGTGTGAGTGATTGCATGTGGCCGCTACATGCAAACGAATCGAGGTGAACTGTTCGTTGCGCTTCACGCTGACATCGGCACCGGGCCACCACACATCTTTTCTATAGTACGCAGCACATCAAGGCGCAGCAGGCCGGTTCGAACCTTTTTGTTTACACTGACTGCCAGAAGCCACTGGTGGCAGGGCACGGTGAAGATAAACACTCGTGGCTCATCCTGTTTTTCGGGATCTCCCTCAATCTGCATCATGTGCAGTTGATCCAGCCCCAGATCTCTGACGATTGTGGTCATCTGAAGATGCACAGCATGTATACGCTGCCACACCTTATCGTCTGCATCACGGTCAGTGTTTAAAGATGCCAGTACACGGCCCTCCGAACCGATAAGCACGACCCACAGCAGACTGTCCTGATGAAATTTATGAAGTTGCTCAAGGTGTTGCTGCAACTTGCTTGCCTCTGGTGGCACCGTCATGCTACAGCCCCATCACAATCGCAATATCATCACGCTGCAAGGCAAAATCGTGTGGTGGTGGGGAAACAAACTCGTCGCCGCGCTTCACGCTGATAATCATCACGCCGTCTGTCTGATGCACCTGCCCTACGGTTTTGTTCACCCAGACCGGTTGTGTGTGCAGGTGTAGTTCCTGCAAGCGGTGATGTGAGCCATCAGTGCTGCCGAGGTTGGAATACCACCAGTTGCCAAGTTCCGGGTTCATAGAGTGCAGCGCCATTTCGCTGCCACTCATGACGCTGGGCACGCGCACTGCGTTGGCCCCGGCAAGGTACAGCTTGCGCAGGTTCTGCGGCTCGTCCACGCGGGCCATGATGTGCAGCGTTTCGTTGCCTGCCCGGTTGCCCAGGCTGCGTGCCCCGATGACAACCGAGAGGTTATCGCGGTCGTCATCCATCGCGGCAATTAACCCGGTGGCCTTTGCGATGTTGGCCTGTACGAGTGTCATGTCGTCAGTCGGGTCTGCGTGCAGGTAGGGAATGCCGATACGCTCACTCAGTTCTTCAATGGACTGGTCTTCGTATTCGCTCAGGTCGATTTCATCGAGGTCGGTGATGGTGCGTAGCTTCTGGCTGAAGTATTCAGGATCGCAAAACAGGAGTGTGCGCTTGAGGTTGTCAATGTCCTCGTCTATAACCACAAGATTGCGGCCATGCAGGTGCATTTCCTCTGCAATGCGTGTACCCAGCAGGCTGGCCCCACACAGAATATAATGTCCGTTCTGGCTGTCGATTCGTTTCATAAGGCGCTTCCTGAATTTGCGTGCGAACTTTTTCTGGCTCGATTCGATGGTGTAAACGGCGAATGTGGAGAGGGCATAGCCGCCGAGACCGATGCCGAACAGCGTGAACCCGATCGCAAACACACGTCCAGCGGCAGTGGCCGGGGTCAGGTCGCCATAGCCTACCGTCGTCAGCGTGATGACAGTAGCATAAACCGATTCCAGTATCGTCCACCCTTCCGTCAGGCTGTAGCCCAGCGTGCCCAGCAGTGTAATACTGAAGAGTGCGAATGCGATCTGCCGTAGCTGCGATGTGCGGCGGTAGCCATGCAACACAGCATGGCGGAATGCTTCGAACAGGTTAAAGAAAATTGTCATAACAATGGCTCGTGTTCTTACACGGCGAACACCCTGCATTGTACCAGCACAGCAGAAAAACATCACAAAATGGGCAGGCCCGGTATGGGTACACTATTCGTTTGCTGCTATAATGTGCCGGGGCGTATACCCTCATACCTTGCAGATCTGCATCACACCGCCGGGGAACCCGATGTTGTGGTTGCGCACACTTAAACGAACTATTTTCATGTAGGAGAACCTTTTGATGACCCGTAAAGTGACCTTATTGCTGGTTGTACTGTGCCTCGCGCTGGTGGGCGTGCTTGCTGCCCCGCTGGGTGCGCAGGACGTGGACGTGCTTGACCCGGCAACGTTCGGCCTGGATGCCGACCGCCCGTTTGACGGCGTAGAACTCCAGTTCCTGAGCTGCTGTAGCACTGCCCCGCAGTTTGCCTCCCTTGCTGCCAAGACCGACGCTGAATTTACCGAAATGACCGGCATCAGCGTAACGTGGGGCGACCTGCCGTTTGGTTCCTACCAGGAACAGCTTTACCTGGAAGCCAACAACCCCGGCACCGAGTTCGACATTGTGTTCTGGGTTGATGCATGGGGCACCAACATCCAGGATAACCTGCTGCCGCTGAATGATTTCGTGGACGATGCAGGCTTCGACTTTGACGACTACTCCCCGGCCTACCAGGGCGCAGCCACAATCAACAGCGCAGATGGTACCATCTACGGCCTGCCGTTCCGTGGTCACCCACAGATGCTGATGTATCGTGCTGATGTGTTCGAAGAACTGGGGCTGGAAGTGCCGCAGACGTGGCAGGACGTGAGTGCTGCTGCTGAGGTGATTGCCGCCGAGACTGACCTTGAGCCGATCTCCATGTACTACGGCATCAACGTAGACCAGAACCTGTTTAACTGGTACAGCCACCTGTGGGGTGCCGGTGCAGACATCATTGATGAGAACTTTGAGCCAGCCTTTAACACGCCAGAGGGCATTGCCGCTACCGAGCAGTACCTCAGCTACCTGCGCAATGGCTACACCACGCAATCTGCGACGGCCTTTAACGAGCAGGAAGCCAACCAGGAAATCGTACAGGGCCGCTCTGCAATGTTTGTGGGCTGGTGGTGGATGGCAACCCGCCTGACCAACAGTGAGAACCCGGATGTTGCGGCAGGTGCAGCGTTTGCTCCGGCACCCGGCTGGGAAGGTGGCGAGCGTGCTTCTTATGGCTACCTGTGGCCGGTGGGCGTTCTGTCTCAGTCTGACCAGCAGGAAGCTGCTCTGGAGTACATGAAGTGGCTGGTGAACCCGATCACGGAGCGCCGTGTGGTACTGGATGCTGAAGACCCGGCGTTTGATACCAACGTGGCTGTTCGCCTGTCTGTACTGGCAGACGAAGAAGTGAACGAGGTTCACGATGGCTTGCAGGGCGTAGCTTCTGAGATTCTGTCCGATGCCCGTACTATCCCGCTGATTCCGGAGTACACGGATATGATCCCGATCCTGGCAGAAGCGATTAACGAACTGGCTGTAGACGAAGGTGCTGACACACAGGAAGTGCTTGACCTGGCAGCAGAAGACGTGCGCGATATTCTGGAAGACGCTGGCTACTACGAGTAGGCCACGCATCTCTGCATTCTGACCCCATCCCAATGCCCCTTCCCCGTTTACAGGGAAGGGGTGCCACGCCTCATATCGGGGTGGGGTTCTGCCGCAAGGCATCTTCCTGCCTGTAAAACGGCTCTTCCCTGCAAATACCTCTCATGTACGGGGGACAATTTATGTTACGAAAAAGCAAAACCGTGGTCTGGTCGCTGCTGGCGCCGTCGCTGCTGCTGATTGCTGTGACGACGACGTACCCGCTGCTGGCCGCTCTTTTTTTTAGCTTCCATGACTATTCATTACGCGATCAACCGGAGTGGGCGCTGCGCTTCGGGGAGACGACAGAAGAGGTACAGGAACCTTTCATCGTGTTCGATCCGTCGCTGCTTACATTCGAAAACTACACCGACGCCTTTGACGACCGGCGCTTTATCAACAGCCTTAACGTGACGTTCTGGTTTACTGTGCTGAGCGTGGTGTTGAGTGTGGTTATTGGTCTGGCAATTGCAATTATGGTGCAGCGGGAGGGCAGGCTACACACGCTGACGAAAATATTGCTTATCTTCCCGTTTGCGGTTAGCCCTGCGCTGAAGGGCTATAGCTGGCGGTTTATGCTTAACGAGAACTACGGCATTTATGACCTGCTGATTGATCGACTCATCGTTATGCCCATTAACGGGGTATATTCGGTGCTTAACCTGCTGCCACTGGTGGAAATTCCGCTCATCAGTACAGAAATTGTGTGGCTTGGCGATCAGTTCTGGGCGTTGTTTATGCTGGCGATGAGCGAGGTGTGGGGCTGGGCGCCGTTGATTGCGCTAATGTTCGTGGGCGCACTCGGCTCGATTGATAATACGATCTTCGAGGCAGCCCGCATTGATGGGGCGAACCCGGTGCAGATCTTCTTCCGTGTGACGCTGCCACTGCTGCGCCCGGTGATCCTGATTGTGACGATGCTTAAAACAATCTTCAGCCTCAAGATGTTTGACCAGGTGGTAACGATGACGGGCGGTGGGCCGGTACGTGCCACACAGACGATCAACTTCTACATTCATAACGTGGGGTTTGTGCGCAGCCTGGATATTGGCTATGCGTCCGCAATGGCGTACATCCTTGTGATCGTACTTACCATCTGCGCGGCGGTGTATGTATCGCTCGTGCTCAACCGGCAGCCCGCATAAAGGAGGCAACCTATGGCAACACAAACACAGGCAAAACCAGTCCCACAGGCAGCAGAAACCACATCAAAGGCGCTGCCCATCCGCAAATGGGTGAACAATATTCTGGAAACTGCTGCACTCCTGCTGATTATCGGGTTTATCATGCTGCCGATTGTGTGGCTCGGGATTACCGCGTTCAAGCCGCAGGAGAAAACTTACACCACTGACGTGATCTTCGAGCCTACACTGGATAACTTCCGCATCATTTTCTCTGATGAGAATGTGACCATCAACGAGGGCACCGACCGCGAGCGCGGCGAGGTGGGCCGTAATATGGGGCCAAACGTGTTCAACAGCGTTATCGTCAGCGGTTTGACTGTGCTGATTGCAATTCCGCTGGCGACGATGGCCGCGTATGTGTTCAGTCGGTATGAATTCCCCGGTGGTCAGTTTTTGCTGGTGTGGATCCTCACGACGCAGTTTATTCCGGCCATTATCGTGGCGATACCATTTTTCACGCTGTTTCAACGGCTCGAAGTGTTCGGGCAGCCGCTGCTGGGTACCCGTGCCGGCCTTATTCTGGTGAATATGTCCATTGTGCTGCCCTACGCCATCTGGATGATTAAGGGCTTTGTGGACGCGCTGCCGGAAGAAGTGGAAGAGGCCGCGTTTGTGGATGGGTGTACAGAGTGGCAGGTGTTGTGGCACGTCGCGCTACCGATGGTGCGCCCCGGTATTCTGGTGGCAGCGGTGTTCTCGTTCATTATGAGCTGGAACGAGTTCCTGTATGCGCTCATCATCGGGCGTGAGATGCGCACCATGCAGGTGGCGCTGATGACGACCAGTGGCGCACGCGGCATTATGTGGGAGCAGATGGCCGCTGCCGGACTGGTGGTGATGGTGCCGATTTTCATCATGGCGATGTTCATCCGCAAGAACGTGGTAAGCGGGTTAACGATGGGCGCGGTGAAATAGCATCGGGTGGGGTGGGGCATGGCCTCCGCCCCTGCGTATTGTCAACGTGCATGTGGCGTACTGTGTCCCTGCGGCCTTCGCGTTTAAACTGTGCCGTGTATCCTGAATGATTCAGGGATGCCGTAAGTTTTACTATTTTCGTAACTTTTCCGTGAGGTGTGCGTTATAACAGGTGAATTGTTAAAAATTTCACGGGGGATGCAACGCATGAACAATCCAGATATTTTTCCGCAGATCGTTGAAGGCGTGCCGGTATCGGTAGAGGTGGCGCATAACCTGCGCGACGGTTTTGCACTCGCGTGGATTTTCTCTGCAACGCTGGCCGCAGGGCTGGTGATGCTCTATGGTACGGTGGCAACCCTGCTCATTGCGTTGTTCAGCGGGATGCTGGGTGGCATCTGGTGGGGGCTGGCGCACTACCGCCGCCGCTAAAACATGCTGTTAGCTTCTGGCTGTTAGCTGTTGGCCTTTTATCTGCTGCGTGTAGCAGTTTTCGTAACTGAATAGCCATTTTCTACGACTGAAACGAATGTTTCCCGCTGCCCGTGGCCGCACCCTCCCGCTATTGCGGCACCCTGTGCTACCATCCGGGGCGCATAGCCTGCACCCACGGAACCCCACATGATCCGACTGATTTACATTGCGAATATCCGGCTCCCCACAGAAAAAGCCCACGGCCTACAGATCACGCAGAACTGTGAGGCTTTTGCCGATGCTGGCGCAGACGTAGCGCTGTGGACGGCGAACCGCGTCAACACGGCGGCGATGAACGCGGTAGACGATGTATACGCCCATTACGGCGTGCAGCGTAACTTCGCTATCCGTGCCCTGCCCACGATAGACCTGCTGCCCCTCGTGCCGGATAGAACCGACGCAGTTGCCCGTGTGATTTTTTACCTGCAACTGCTCACGTTCACACTGAGCGCCGTGTTTGCCCTGCTGCGTACCCGCGCCGACATCGTTTACAGCCGGACGCCGCTGGTGCTCCTGACCGCAAGTGCCGTTATACCCCGCCGCAAACTGGTCTATGAAGTGCATCAGCGGGCGGTGGGGCGCGGTGGCAAACTGCTGCAACGTCTGGTGATTGCCCGTTGTGGCACAGTGGTGACGATTACGCCGCGTCTGCGCGATGACCTGCTGGCGGATACCGGGGCACACTACGCTGCCCGGTTCATCGTTGCGCATGATGGCGTGCAGCGTGCCCGCTTTGCCGAACTGCCCACGCAAACAGAAGCGCGGCAGTGGCTCGGGTGGGATGATGGCGCGTTCGTCGTCGGGTATGTGGGGCGGCTGCACACGCTGACGCAGGACAAGGGCATCGGTACGGTAATCGATGCGCTCGCGCAGGTACCGGACGCGTCACTGGCGCTGGTGGGCGGCCCGGATGACATGGCCGAAGCGCACCGGCAGCACTGGCTGGCGCATGGCCTGCCCCCGGAGCGTTTCATCTATGCGGGGCAGGTGCCCCCGGAGGCCGTGCCCATACACCTTGCCGCGTTTGATGTGTGCGTGATGCCGCACCCGTTTACGATGCACTTTGCCTACCACACCTCGCCGCTGAAGCTGTTTGAGTATATGGCGAGTGGGCGTGCCGTGGTCGCGTCGGATCTGCCGGGGTGGGCGGATGTGGTGCGCGACGGCGACAATGCGCTGCTTGTACCACCCTCGGATGTGGACGCGATGGCGGCGGCTCTGCTGCGCCTGCGTGATGATGCCACGCTGCGCGAAAAAATCGGGAGCACGGCCCGCGCCGATGCACTGGCGCACTACACGTGGGACGCCCGCGCACACACCATTCTCGCGCAGGTGAGGCGGATGCTACAATCTGGCGAGACTGAAAACCGGGGAGAACCTATGCTCCGCACGCTCTACCGAAAACTCCGCGCCGCCTTTACCCGCAAGATTACCCGCGACCATCTGCGGCGCTTTTTAACGCCCCACGCCACCGACGAACTCACGCTGGACGTGGGCGCGAAGCAAAAACCCTACGCCGACCTGTTCCCGAACAGTGTAGCCGGGGATATTGTGCTGGCGTTCGCTGCGGATACCGCGTTCGATGCCCATGCGCTGCCCTTCCCGGATGATTATTTCGGCGTGATATTGTGTACGGAGGTGCTGGAACACTGCATTGACCCGCAGCAGGCGGTGAATGAGTTTTACCGCGTGCTGAAGCCGGGGGGCACGCTGCTGCTGACGACGCGCTTTGTGTTCCCGCTGCATGACGTGCCGCATGATTACTTCCGGTTCACGCGCTATGGGCTGGCCCACCTGTGCCGGGACTTCGCCACGGTGGACATCCGGGAGGAGGCGGCGACAGTGGAAACGATGGCGATATTGTTGCAGCGGCTGGGATACCAGGTGGCGTGGAAGGTGCCGTTGCTGCGCTTTGTAACGTTTGCGCTGGCGCGTGTGCTGGCCGATGGCGACCGCTGGATTGCCACCGAATACGGCGAGATCAACCGACGCAATAAGGTTCACGCCATTCTCGCGTCGGGGTACTATGTGCGTGTGGTGAAGCCGGGCTGAAGGAGCACCGCGTGCGGTGAGGGTGGCGGCGGTGGCGGTGGTTTTCACGGTTTCCCGCCGCTGCACAGTGATTTGCATGAATTTTTGCAAATTGCATAGTTTTACTGTTCGATTTGCGGGGTTCTGGCGGAGGGTCGCCCGTTTTCGGCGGTAGATGGCGGAAAACAGGCGGTTTTTCGGCAGGGCGTGCATGTGGGGTTCCTGTGATGGTGTGTACGTGATGGTTACAGGGTATCACAGGCGAGGGATGGCAGGGTGAGCATATGCACGAGGATGTGGGATGTATGAGATGGTGAGCAAATCTGCAATGTTCAGACTGCGCACACATATCAAATGCTATATCACTTTAACGAAGTAGCGCCTATGCCCGACTCCAGCGCACCATCGCCGCGACAGAGTTTGTGATGGATCGGTATAACGCGCTGCCGTCGTACTGGCTTTCTAAACCCCCTCTGCCCTTTCAGGCCATCTCCCCCGCCACGGGGGAGACAATCGACAGCGTACCGGGAAGCCTTCCCCGTAGTGGGGATGGTTGGGAGAGGTCATGAGTAAAGCTACCCGGTCGCTCTATGCGTCTTTGTCGGCGGCTTCACCATTTTCTTTTCCTGCTTCGGGGTTCAGCTCGCGCTTGATGGCGGATACCATTTCGTCCCATGAGGCGTTCATCTTCTGAACCATCGCCTCGACATCTGCGCGGACTTCCCCCATCTTCGTTTCGATGTCAGATTTCCCGGCCTCAAATTCAGCCTCGGCGTTGAGGAGTGCCTGACGGAACTCGGCTTTTGCTTCGTCACCGGACTGTTCCCACTTCGCATTGAACGCTTCCACGTCAATGCCCCATTCTTTGAGGTCGGTCACCCACTTCGGCTGCGGGGTCTCGTTTGCTTCGGTCATCTTACTACTCCCTTTGACATGATTTTTGTGTGTACAGGTTTTTATCCGAATGACCTGCGCTAGCAACAGATCACCCGGTGGAACCACTTGCATAGGACTCGACCGCGTTGAGATACATCTCAAGCGTGAGTTGAAATACGGCTTCGCTCTGGACAACCATCAGCGGGGCCATGCGGTGAACGTTCGGGAAGGTTTCCGGTGAGATGGTGGCGATATGCTCCCGCATCATGCGTTTTTCATTTTCAAGGTCTTCATCAAACTGGGCGTCCACCTGCCCTATGCCCAGGGCCAGCGTGTACAGTACCTCATGGAACACAACGACATGCTCATCGTGCAATCCCGCTTCCTTCAATGCCTCATACGCCAGTTCCGTCAGTTGGTCAGAGATCTCTGTGCGGATGTAGGGGCTGGAGGGCAGGTGTATGGAGAGAGACGGATAGGTCGAGAAGACCGTGTAGGCGCGTCGCGCCAGCGCGGTTAACCGCGCTCGCCAGTCGCCCTGCATTTCCGCTTCATCTGGCAGAAAGTCATACCCGAGGCGTTTCATCATCGCGTCGACCATGGCCGCCTTACTTGGAAAATAGCGATACACTGCCGTCGGGTCGACGTTGAGGGCCTTCCCAAGGTTACGGAGCGATAGCTTCTGCGCCCCTCCCGATTGCTCTGCCAGCCGCAATGCAGTCCGCAAAAACAGGTCAGCGCTTAACTCTGGTGCAGGTTTGTTCTGTGATGGTTGTTCGCTCATATGTCACACTATAGTTGATAATTCATGCACTGTCAACAGGTGTTGACAGCATATGTTGACAAACTTTACACATAGCACCGCCGCGCAGTTCTATGATCTGGCCCGGTGCTTTTGCCAGTTGATGCTGGTTAAATTCCCGCATCCCTGTAAAAATAACCGCGATTTGCCAGAATAGCAGGAAAACCCGCCATGCAGCAATCGCTATATGATAGCGCCACCACCATACGGGCCACCCCACCGTGGCAACTCACCGGCAGCGGTTGGGTGGCGCTGTACCGCTTCCCGCGTGCGTTCGTGCGTGATTACGGTCTCATCCCGGAGCATCTGGCCGGGAAGTTCCGGGGCGGCATTGGCGCGGTGATGATGCTGGATTACCGTACGTCACCCGTGGGGCCATACCGCGAACTGTTGTTTATCCCCGGTGTGTTCCGGCATGGGCGGCGCAAGTACTATGCTGTGACGAAAATCTATGTGTCGTCGCTGGATAGTGTTGTGAATGGGCGCGAAAACTGGGGTATCCCCAAACAACTGGCCGAGTTTGACATCACGACAGAGAAAAACGTGGCGCAGCGGTTCGAGGTGGCAGTGAACGGTGAATTGTTCTTCTCGGCGACGATGGAATCTGGCGTGCTGCGCTTCCCGGTCAATACGCGTGTGAACCCGTTCCCGCCCACGCTGCTGCAACAGCACGCGGATGACCGTTTGCTGACGATTAAACCCCAGCTTGGCGGCACGATGAGCGTCACGGGTGCTGTGACGGAGATGGCTGTGGCGGGGCGGCACTTCCCCGATGTGAGCGCGTTTAAACCGGCGGGCCTGCTGGAACTGGTGAACATGCGCCTGTATTTTCCGATTCCGAAGGTGATTTCGTGAGCGAACCGTGTGTGCTGGTCATCGTCCCGGCCCTGAACGAAAGCGGCAGCATTGCCGGTGTGGTGGCAGATATTCACAGCCATGTACCGGGGGCGGATGTGGTCGTCATCAATGACGGCAGCACAGATAACACTGGCGAAGTCGCAATGAGTGCCGGGGCTGTGGTGTTGAACATGCCGTATAACGTGGGCATTGGCGCGGCCATGCAAACGGGGTTCAAGTATGCGGCGCGGCAGGGCTATGATATTGCCATCCAGACGGACGGCGACGGCCAGCACCCGCCCTCACAGATACCGGCGCTGATTGATGTGCTGTGCAGCACAGACGCGGATATGGTCATCGGCTCACGGTTTATAGAAGACCGGGGCTACCAGCAATCGGCGTCGCGGCGTGCGGGTGGCGTGATCCTCTCGCGGGTGTTGAAACTGGCAACCGGCCACACCTTCACTGACCCCACATCGGGCTTTCGTGCGTCTAACCGGCGTACGCTGGAACTGTGCGCACGGTTGTACCCGCATGACTACCCGGAACCGGAAGCGATCATCATCATGCACCGGGCCGGGTTACGTGTGACGGAAATTCCGGTGACGATGGCACAGCGCACAACAGGCGTTTCGTCTATTACGCCGCTGCGCAGCGCGTACTACATGACGAAAGTGATTCTGGCGATACTGATTAACCTGCTGCGGGCACCGGCGCTATCCGGGTCGTGAGGCTCAGCGGAGGAACTGCCGCACAAGGGCTTCGTCGCTGGTGTTTGCCAGTTCCAGCATAGCCGCGTAGGGGTCAGTACCGTTAATGTTGAAGTAGCTGGTAAAAGCCAGTTCGGTGCTCATGCCGTTCTGTTTCAGTTCGCGGATGACGTTGTGGGCTTTTTCCCCACCAATTGCCAGCAGGCGGGCTTCTACTACCATGTGCACATAGGCGTCCTGGCGCGTGATGGGGCGCGGCTGTGCAAATAGTTCAATCGGGAAACCTTCGCACATGAACTGCACCACGATGGACGGCACCTGCTTGATGGGCTGCCATACCACCTTGAAGTCTTTGCGGTGGCCGTAGATGTCGCGTACATCTACGAGGAAGCGGCGCAGGTTCGGTGGGCTGAAGATGATGTCAATATCGCTGGCGGCGATGTCGAGATCAATGGGGTAGGTGCCCACCCACATGGGTTTGTGCTCTTTGAGCTTCATGAACACGGCCAGTTCATCGTAGACGGTGCTGTAGGCACGCATTTGCTGCGCGGTACCATCGCGGATGGTGTCGTGATTGTGCCAGTTGTGGCCTCGCAGGCGGGTGAGCAGCGTTATCACGGCTTCCCGGCGTTCGCGTCGTTCGTCTTCTGCTTCGCGGATGGCAAGCTGGATGGTTTCCGGGCGGATGGGGCCGGTGTCTTCATCGCTGGTGGGCGGTTCTTCGATAGTGGGTACTGTGGAGGTATCGGTTGCCGGGAGGGGTTGGGGTGGCATTGCCAGTGGTGCGGCAGCCATTGCCATAAATGCGTGTTTGCCGGCCACCTCACGGATTTTTTCCTCGGATGGGAAGCGCCCGTTGAGTGGTTTGCCCATGTACATATCTCGTGTGGAGTCCGTCAGATCTACCAGCAGGGCCACGAGTGCGTCGTCGCCGCTGTTGAAGGCCGCCCGTGTGAGCATTTTGAAGGTTGCCAGTAGTTCGGCCACCATTTGCCGGTTGTTGTTGTCGCTGCGCAGCGAGAGTAACTGCTGCCGGAGGTAGAGTATCATGTCTGCAATGGTCATTGTGCGCCCCGTTGATCCCGTTTCTAACCATTATGTTACATTATAAACGCAATCATATCTCGCAACAGGTAGAGCAGTGTATATATTCGGTTAAAGTTATCGGGTGTGGTGGCACATCTGGCTACCGGTACACGTCT
>JBCCQC010000014.1:0-18454 GCA_039024535.1 Chloroflexota bacterium | reverse complement strand
TGCTGATCTTAAACTGGTTGCTGTGTTGTACACGTCGCCAGAGTGGACTATTTCTCCACAGGCAGAGATCCCACTTACTGCTGCACCAGAAGACCCGGCTGATTTTGCCCGGTTTGCCACCGAATTTGCCGCGCGTTACGGTGATGCCATCGACCACTATCAGATCTGGGATGAGCCAAACCTTGATGACGCATGGGGTGGGGCCAATCCCTCGCCGGTAGCCTATGCTGCGATGCTCCAGGCCGGGTATGATGCCATTCACAGCGCCGATGCTGACGCCACGGTGATTGCTGCTGCGTTGGCCCCGACGACTGAAACCGGCCCGCGTAACATCCGCGAAGACCTCTACCTGCGTGAGCTATACGCTGCTGGAGCGCAGGATTTCATGGACGCGGTAGCAGCAAAACCCTACGGCTTCGACTCGGTGCCAGAGGATCGCACAGTAGATCCGAATTCCATGAGCTTTTACCGGATGGTGCTGCTACGCGAGGTCATGGTGGAGCACGGTGATGGACAGAAGGCCATCTGGGGTAGCAACTGGGGCTGGAATGCGCTGCCAGAGGGTTGGACAGGTGCGCCGTCTATCTGGGGCCAGGTGAGTACAGATGAGCAGGTACAGTATACATTGGCCGGACTGAATCGCATCGAACGGGAGTTCCCGTGGGTGGCGGGGATGGTTCTGCATCACTGGCAGCCAGATGCCGCTGAGGATGACCCCGTGTGGGGGTTTGCGCTGATGGATCAGCAGAATAATCCGTCTGCTCTGCTTACGGCACTGCGAGAGCAATCTGCCAGCACGAGCGCAACCAACGGCCTGTTTGCACCGGATAGCCCATATGCTGCCTATAGCGGCGTGTGGACGTTTGGCGCACTGGGCGCAGACGTTGGCTGGCTGCGTGATAGTTCCCTCTCATTCGATTTTCATGGGAGTGAGGTTGCACTGTTGCTGCGCGAGGGTGATTTTACGGCTTACCTGTACCCACAGATTAATGGCAATGCCCCATCGGGCATTCCGCAGGATGCCAGCGGCAACCCCTACATCATCCTGACCAGCCCTCAACTGAATAGCCAGAGCACGCTCACGGTTATAGACGATCAACTACCACTCCAGAGGCACACCCTGACCGCAACCGCAGACCGTGGCTGGGATCAGTGGGTATTGATGGGCTACGCTGTTAGCTCCGGGGATTTGCGTGCGCCATACAACCGGCAGATTGCAACGGCATGGTTTACGGCTGCACTGGGGGTGCTGGCGCTTGCTGGAATCGTACGCACGTTGCCGGTAGCAAGCGCAATCAGCAGGCTGGCAACAGTGTGGGCACCGGTATCACGCGCCGTACAAATCGGCGTGGGGCTTGCAGCTTCGCTGGTGCTGCTGGCGGGCATGTTCCTGACGTGGGGTGACGGCACACCGTCGCTGTTACGCAGAGAGGGTATTTTGCTGGCATTGTCTGCACTAACTGCGGGTGTGGTCTACATTGAGCCGGGTTTTCTGCTGACAATAGTGGCGCTGTTGTTCCTGTTTGTATTGTTCTTCAATCATCCACTGTCCGGTGTTGTGCTCACTATCTTCTGGATGCCGTTTTTTCTGTTCCCGGTACAGCTTTATAGCTACTTTTTCCCGATGGCTGAACTGCTGCTGCTGGTGACATTTGTGGCGTGGTTGGCCCGCACGGTTTATGCTGCCGCCGAACGTTACAAATCTGAGCAGACACTACGATTATCACACGTCAGCCTCACATGGATTGACCATGGTATGAGCGCATTTTTTGTCGTTGCAGTCGCGTCATTAGTATGGACGCAGTTTATGTCTCCGGCGCTGACTGAACTGCGTGTGATGTTCATTGAGCCGCTGCTGCTTTACATTGTCATTCGCTTTACAGTGCGCACAGAACGACAGATTGCCATGGTCGTTTACGCGCTGGTAGTTTCTGCGTTTGTCGCTTCCGTGATTGGGCTGGGTATGTACGCCGTCGGGGAAAATGTCATCACGGCTGAGGGTGATGCACGGCGTCTGGCCGGGGTTTATGGCTCTCCCAACAACGTGGCGTTATATCTGGGCCGCGTGATTCCGTTTGTGCTGGCAGCGATACTCATCGACCGGCGACGCTGGATACAGATGGCAGGTGCTGGTGTGCTGGCCGTGCTGCTGCTGACGTTTGCGCTCACGCATAGCGTAGGTGGACTATTTATCGGGCTACCGTTTGCCGTGGCCGCTGTGCTGCTGGCACGGTATGGGCGCAGGGCTGTTCCGGCGATTGTCGGGCTGGCTGTCGCGGGTGGGATTGCGTTTGCATTTCTGGCGCAGTTCCCACGCTTTGGAAATGTGCTGGATTTCACCTCCGGGACGAACTTCCGGCGCATTCGGGTGTGGCAGAGCGGTATCAATGTCATCCGCGACTACCCCATCACCGGCCTCGGCATGGATCAGTTTCTGTATGCATTCCGCAGCCACTATATTTTGCCCGATGCATGGCAGGAACCCGACCTGAGCCACCCGCATAACATTCTGCTGGATGTATGGACACGGCTGGGGCTTGTGGGTGTGATTGTAGTAACGTTTTTGATCGGGTGTTTCTGGCAGGCAGTTACATCATGCTATCGACAATTCACAGCGATGCCAGCCCTGCTACAAATCGTGCTTATCGGGTGCATGGGCAGCATGGTGAACCTGCTGGCCCACGGCATGGTGGATAACAGCATTTTCGTGAATGACCTTGCGATTGTTTTTGTCGTTTTGCTGGCGCTGCCACAGCAGATTCGGACACAATCTATATAGAAACTCTATATCTCAGATAACATGAGTGTGATAAACTTCACGCGTTTTCGACAATTGTATGCAGGGGCTACTAACGTGCGAGTCGTAATCACTGGCGGTGCAGGTTTTATTGGTTCACATCTGAGTGAAAGCTATCTGAATGACGGCCACCATGTGGTGGCTGTGGATAATCTCCTCACCGGTAGTGAGGACAACATCCAGCATTTAATAGATCACCCGAATTTCGAGTACGTCAGGCATGACGTGATTGACGGCATTGATATTGCTGGCGATGTAGACGGAATCCTGCATTTTGCGTCACCGGCCAGCCCACCCCACTACCTCAAAATGCCAGTTGAAACGCTGCGCGTAGGTGCGGAGGCAACTTACCACTGCCTGAACATGGCGGTAAAGAAAAATGCGCGATTCCTGATGGCTTCAACTTCAGAGATCTATGGTGATCCACTGGAACACCCGCAGGCGGAAACCTACCACGGTAATGTCAGTACCATTGGCCCACGCGGTGTATATGATGAGGCGAAACGCTACGCTGAGTCGATGACGATGGCCTACCATCGCTCACTGGGAGTTGAAACACGCATTGTACGTATTTTCAATACCTACGGCCCACGTATGAATATGGATGATGGCCGTGTGGTACCGAACTTCATTGTACAGGCGCTGCGTGGTGAACCGTTGACTGTTTACGGTGACGGTATGCAGACGCGCAGCTTCCAGTATGTAGATGACCTTGTACGTGGGGTACGCCGCCTGCTGGAGTGCAACTATGCTGGCCCGGTGAATATTGGCAATCCCGTGGAAATCACCATTAAACAGTTTGCCGAGATCGTTAACGAAGTTACCGGCAACGAAGCGGGCATCATCATGAAGCCTACCGACCGCATCGAAGACGACCCGCAGCGCCGCCAGCCCGATATTTCCCTCGCAAAGCGTGAGCTGGACTGGGAACCGATTGTTGACCTGCGAGAAGGTCTTGCGAAAACGATGATCTACTTCAAGGAACTGATCTAGCTCAGCGTTCTATGAACCTGCATCGCATCTCTCTTGCAACAGCAGGTGTGGCAACGGCTGTGATTGCCGCCCTGCTGCCCCTGCCTGTTGCACTATTGCTCGTTGGTGTATTGCTGGTGGGCACGCTGCTGATGGTGGAGCCAGCGGTAATGCTGGTGTTTTTGCTGGTGTTCGCCCCGTTGCGCACCCTGCTGAACACCGAATCAGCTACTTTTGCATCTTTCGACCCCGGTCAGATCCTGCTGGCAGCAACACTTGCAATCTCCGGTATGGTCAGCGTCTTGCAGTTTCATCGCATTCGCCTTCGTGAGCTTCCACACACACTGATTCCCCTGCTTGTTTTCCTCGCCGCTATCAGCCTGAGTATTATTTCAACAGTGTCAGTCAATGGTTGGCTACGAGAGTGGCTGAAATGGATACAGATTATGTTGCTGGCACTGCTGGTTGTTGTCGCTTCTCGTCGTATTCCCCTGCTTTACATCGTAGCAGCCATTGTTTTTGCCGGCGCTGCGAATGCGATCATCGGGCTGTACCAGTTTTTCGGCGGCAGTGGAGCACTGCATCTGCTGGTGAATGGCCGATTTTTCCGCGCTTTCGGGACGTTCGGGCAGCCCAATCCGTTTGGGGCCTACATGGGTATTTTGATACCGCTGGCGGCCTCGGTTGCGCTGGCATATTTGTTGAAGGTGTGGCAGGCGTGGCAACGTAGTAATATTCGGTTAACTGGAATACTCGTACTGGCTGTGTTTTACGCATTGGCAGCAGCGATCATGGCCACCGGATTGATTGCCTCATGGAGCCGGGGGGCATGGCTGGGTTTTTTCGCGTCCATCGGCATTGTTACACTTTCTTTTCCTCCACGGCTGTGGCAGAGTATGGCCCTGCTGATTTCTGGCAGCTTCGCCGTGACAGGCGCGTGGTTTACAGGGCTGGTGCCGCAATCCATTGCAGTGCGGCTGGGGAGTATTACCGAAGATGTGTTCTCTTTGAGCGATGTACGCGGTGTAGACATCACATCGGCGAATTACGCCGTCGTGGAACGTCTTGCCCACTGGCAGGCTGCCCTGCGCATGGCAGAGGCCGAACCCTTTACAGGAGTTGGGGCTGGCAACTATGAAATCGCCTATAATAATTATCGCCTCATTAATTGGGTGGAGCCTCTCGGCCACGCTCACAATTTTTACTTGAACGTTCTGGCAGAAACTGGCATCATAGGTCTGGTAGCGTACTTAATTTTCTGGATCGTGACCTTCTATTTCACATGGCAGGCGCGTCGTCATCCAGATATGATCAGGCGGAGTATTGCGGTTGGTCTGCTGGGATCGTGGACATATATTGCGGTTCACAGCCTGACGGATAATCTCTATGTGAACAATCTGTTCATGCACATTGGCGTATTACTCGGTTTGCTGGCGGTCGTACACCGGGATACCTTTTCGTTTTTTCGTGTGGAGTAAGGAACGATGACTCAGGTCAATACAGCGAAACCCATTGTCGTTAGTGTCGCGATCAAGCCGTGGAAAGTATTGAATTTCCTTATCCGGGTGATCGCTTCCCGCTTCGGTAGCAAGTCTAAAGAGGTTGAACGGTTTCTCAAATTTGCGTTTGTGGGTGTCATTGGCACCATTGTCGAGTTTGGGACACTGTTCTTACTTCAGGCAACGATTATTCCGCCGACTGACCCTTACAAAGACTTCAAGGTTATAGCGGCGGCGACCATCGCGTTTCTTGCAGCAGTAACCAGCAACTTCATCTGGAACCGCTTCTGGACTTACCCCGACTCACGGTCACGCTCTATCCGCCGCCAGATGGCACAGTTCACATTTATCAACGTCATTGGTCTCAGCATTCGCACAGCGTGGGTATACTTCAGTTACCATGCGATTGGTCGTGCGTTGATGCCTGCGTTTGTATCGCTGGCGACTCGTATTTCCCCATCTTATGTTCCTGCACCAGAGGCCGACGAGAAAGTTGGTACGCTGGCGGCCACACTCGTTGCGGTTGTGTTTGTAATGATGTGGAACTTCTTTGCCAACCGATACTGGACATACAACGACGTAGATTAACGTGGCAAGCATTGGCATAGACTACACACCGGCCTATGAGCAGGGAGGCGGTATTGGCCGTTATGTTCGTGAACTGGTGCGCGAACTGGCACAACAGGATGGCACAACAGACTATCGCCTGTTCGTAGCCGGGGCACGATCCACACAGCTTCCCACCGTTCCCGGTTCAAATTTCTGCTGGAAAAACATAACACTCTCTACAAGATGGCTGGCACGCATCTGGCACAGGGCGCGTTTGCCCCTGCCGGTAGAGCACTTTACAGGGGATGTTTCTATTTTCCACGCCACAGATTTTGTCCTGCCTCCCACACGCCCTGATACAAAAACTCTGCTGACTGTGCATGATCTATCATTTGTCCAGACGCCAGAAACGGCTGCTCCACGGTTACGTGCGTACCTGAATCGGGTTGTTCCGCGCTCAATACAGAATGCTGACCATATTCTCGCGGATTCCGCTGCAACAAAGCAGGACATAGTATCGATTTACGGCACGGAGCCAGAGAAAATCACTGTATTGCTGAGTGGGGTGAACCATGGGCGGTTCGCGCCAGTAACAGATATATCAATTCTAAAGGCTATGCGAAGTAGATACGGCATCGATGAACGCAGCCCCTATATTTTTTCCATTGGAACGGTGCAGCCCCGCAAAAACTACAGTCGCCTTGTAGAAGCCATCACCCGAATACGGCGAAATGATACCCCGGTCAATCTGGTCATTGCAGGCGGGCAGGGCTGGCTGGAAGATGAATTTTATCGCACTGTGGACAATCTGAACGCACACGATTACGTCAGGATGATTGGCTTTGCAAACGATGACGACCTTGCAGCGCTCTACAGTGGAGCGATATGTACAGCATTCGTATCGCTTTATGAGGGGTTTGGCTTCCCGGTGCTGGAGTCAATGGCCTGCGGTACCCCGGTCATCACGTCAAATGTATCATCACTACCGGAAGTGGCCGGAGATGTCGCGCCGATGGTGGATCCATACAATACAGATGAGATCACAGCGGCCATCCAGCGTATCTTGAGCAATGCTGACTACCGTTATACGCTGCATGAGCGTGGTTTGCAGCACATACAGCAGTTTACATGGGCACGCTCTGCCGCTACCCTACGCGAGACCTACCGGGCGATGCTGGCCGACTATCCATAGAAGGGTAAACACACGCATGAAAGTGACCTCTAAGACTGTGGCAGAAACCCGCTTTAGCCTGAGCGCACTGATGAACCCTCGTGACGCCAACCCGCTGGGAAATGTCCACGGCGGCGTTATCATGAAGCTGGTTGACGAGGCCGGCAGCATTGTTGCTATGCGCCATGCCGGGTATCCGGTGGTCACGGTAGCCGTGGACTCAATGGCCTTCCTCAGCCCGATCCGTGTCGGCAATCTGGTTACATGCGAGGCAGAAGTCACGTTTGTGGGTCATACTTCGATAGAGGCGCGGGTAGAAGTGATTGCGGAAAATCCATACGAGGGTAGCCGCATTACGGCAAATGTAGCCTATCTGGTTTACGTGGCTCTGGATGAATCTGGAAAGCCAGTGCAGGTTCCGGGCCTGGAAACAATTACGCCAGAAGAAAAGCAGCGGGCAGAACAGGCGGCTCAACGCCAGCAGTTGCGCAAGCAGCGCCGGGCCGATGAAAGGATGAATGGCGATGATGGAAGATGACATACAGCAGACTGACCCGCTAGAGGAAGTACCTGCAAACCCTGATCCCGACGATGACAGCGATAGTCTGCTTCCCAGCCTGGTTAACGAAAAACAATCGTCTGCGCTGCTAAAGCTGTTAAACGAAGGGGGCGCACGCGGTGTGCTGGCCGCCACCCCGACGGAATTGGGGCTGGCAGAACATGCGCCATATCCGTTTCTTGCCATTGTGGGGCAGCTTGAAATGCGTGTTGCGCTGATGCTTTCGGTTATCAACCCGGCGGTGGGCGGGGTACTGTTGATTGGCCCACGCGGTACTGGCAAAACCACGGCAGTGCGCAGCCTTGCAGATATACTGCCCGAAGTTGAAGTAAGTGACTGTGACGAGGGTATGCTACCGGAGGACATGGATGATCCCCGTGCAGAATACCTGTACCCGGATTGCTACAAAAAGTACATGGCCGGGAAGCCCATTTCACACTATGAGCGTTCTAAACTGGTCGAACTCCCCCTGAATGCAACCCTTGAAGACGTGGTGGGTGGCGCTAATCAGCGGATTCTCCAGCAGCAAAACCGGGTCAAGCTGGAACGCGGCATTATGGGGCGGGCTGATCGAAACCTGCTATATGTAGATGAAGTGAACCTGCTGGACGACCAGATTGTAGACGCAATCCTGGATGCGGCGGCAATGGGGAGTTATGTGGTGCGACGTGGCCCGATGGCCGGAACGTACCGCTCACGTTTTGTGCTGATTGGCTCCATGAACCCGGAGGAAGGCCGCCTGCGTCCGCAGATCATGGATCGATTCGGGTTGCGGGTGAACGTGCGCGGGCTACCCTCCCCGGAGGATCGCTATCGAATTTACAACCGCGTGCGTGCTTATCGCGCCAACCCACTGGCGTTTGTGAAGCAGTGGTCGGAACGTACCGAGGAAGCACGCCGTGACTTGCTACAGGCACGTGAGCTGCTGCGCGACACACAACTATCACAGGCGGCTATTGATACTGGTCTCAAGCTGATCCATGCCCTGGATATTGACTCGCACCGCACAGAATATACCATGTTCGAAGCGGCTCGTGCGTATGCTGCCTCTGATGGGCGCACCGAAGTGAGCGTGGATGATGTGCGTGTTGTGGCACCACTGGCGCTGCGCCAGCGCCGCAGTGAGTTTATGGTCAATTACTTTGAGCAATCGGCTGTGGAGGATCAAAATATCCTTGCAAAGTTCGATGCACTCCAGCAGGAGAGCTGATTTTATGCGCTTGCTGAGGGATATTGTGTTACCTGTGTTGCTGGTACTGGGAGTCAGTTGGCCGTGGGTTCGGGGCGGCAGTGCCAGCCTGCAACCCGGCTTGCTGGACTTTGCCGAGTGGCTCACCCTGCTGCCTGCTGTGCGCTCTAACTTGCCGCTGCTTCTCCCGGCCCTGCTGGTGCGGTCATCACTGGCTGTAGCTGTGTGGGTCTTGATGTTGTACGGGGAACAGATGACTGACACTCGATTACGCTGGTTTTACCGTGTGGTGGGCGTCGGGTTTGTTGCAGCATTGCTCCCACCGGTTGATTTCTTTCGTGGCGCATTCGATGATATAAACTATCAACAGCAGTTTGTCATTTTTATTGCGGCAGCCAGCGGCATCATTGGGGCCATAGGCCTGCGACGCTGGCTCCAACTACGGATTCATGCAGCGATCACTGGCATACTGGCCGTTGTTGCAATTTTACTTGCCGTGGGTGGACTGCTGTGGGGCTATGATATTCTGGTTCGTTATGAGGTGATGATGGTTATCGGTGAGGGGATCGGGGTTTATGTGCTTGCGCAGGGAATGCTGGCTTTTGCAAACTTCGTCCGCCAGTCTGCAACGCAGACGGCTGCGTGACAGCCATCTGCAATAAGTTCGTGTGCTGGTTTAAGTATGGTGGGGCTACCCGCGATTTTCAATGTAACCGATAGCGTCACCAACCGTGTTGATTTGCTGCGCATCTTCGTCAGAGATTTCGCCGCCGAATTCTTCTTCAAAAGCCATAATCAACTCAACCAGGTCAAGCGAGTCAGCTTCGAGGTCTTCGCGGAAGCGTGCATCCGGTACAACACGATCTGCATCTACACCCAGCAGTTCGACTACAATATCTGTGATTCGTCCCTGAATGTTGTCAGCCATGGGAATCTCTCCTGTGGTTAAAAGTCTGAATATTGCAAGAGATTATACCGATATTAGTATCCTCTGCCAGTGCAAGTCGGCATTATACGGATAATTGACGCCGCATCAGCATTTCACTAGACTGAGGCCCAATCGCAAAGGATAGACGTATGCAAAACACAACTCCCCCGACCACCGAAAGCCGTAAGGTCGATCATATCCGTATCAATCTGGAAGAAAATGTCCAGTTTCCGAACGTAACCACCGGCCTGGAGCGTTATCGTTTTGTTCATAATGCTATACCGGAAATTAACCTTGACGATGTTGATACCTCGACAACCGTACTGCAAAAAACGCTCTCCGCACCCTTCCTGATTTCGTCAATGACGGGGGGCGCACAGATGGCAAAAAAGCTGAACACAAACCTTGCCATCGCTGCGCAGGAAAAACAGATTGCGATGGGCCTTGGTTCACAGCGGGCGGCTATCGAAGATGAAACCCTTGCTGCCACGTTTAACGTTCGTGATGTAGCGCCAGATGTTTTGCTGTTTGCCAATGTAGGCGCAGTGCAGCTAAATTACGGCTACGGTGTGGAGGAGTGCCAGCGGGCCGTGGACATGGCACAGGCCGATGCGCTGATTCTGCACTTCAATGTACTACAGGAGGCCGTGCAGCCAGAAGGCGATGTGAACTGGGCCGGGTTACTCAGACGAGTAGAACAGGTCACGGCTGCCCTGCCCGTACCTGTTATCGCCAAGGAGGTAGGCTGGGGATTCTCGGTGAAGTCAGTCCAGCAGCTTACAGAGGCCGGTATCCAGATTATTGATGTTGCCGGTGCAGGTGGCACCTCGTGGAGTGAAGTCGAGTATCATCGGGCACCCACATCATTCCATGCAAATGTAGCAAAAGTGTTTGCAGACTGGGGCATCCCTACCGCAGAGGCAATTCAGAATGTAAAACGCACCGCCCCTCAGCACACAATTATCGCCAGTGGTGGTTTGCGCAGCGGCGTTGACGTTGCCAAATGCATGGCAATGGGGGCGTCTCTTGGTGGGCTGGCAGGGCCATTCCTCAAAGCTGCCGACCACTCTGTAGAGGCTGTTTTGCAACTGATTGATGAATTGACTGCCCAGCTTCGCATTGCCATGTTCTGCACCGGGAGTTCTATGATTCCTGAATTGCAGGATACTGAACTCATCCAGTTACCGTAGCTTTCACAACTGACAGGATAACACCGTGTTTAATAATTTTATGGAGCGTTACGGCGCCAGCATTGATGACGAAATGCGTCGGGTCGTGGATCGGTATGACCATCTGCCAGCGACTTTTGCAGATATGATTCGCTACCCGATGGGCTGGGTTAATGCCGATGCCAGCCCATATGACCGCCCGACTGGAAAGCGAATCCGCCCGATGCTGGTGCTACTGAGCGCAGAAGCTGCCGACGGTACATGGCAGGCAGCACTACCTGCCGCGGCAGCCGTTGAACTGCTGCACAACTTCTCCCTTGTTCACGATGACATCCAGGACAACAGCGACATTCGCCATAACCGGCCAACTGTGTGGAAAGTGTGGGGCCAGCCAATGGCAATCAACATCGGGGACGCCATGTTTGCCCTGTCGTATGATGCCCTGTCTGGATTGAAAGGAGCCTTACCCGCAGAAACGCTGCTGGACATCTGGGATATTTACAACCATACCATTATTGAACTGACACGCGGCCAGTACATGGACATGCAGTTCGAGACAACACTGGACGTAACAACAGACGACTATCTCTCCATGATTGAGGGCAAAACAGCGGCACTGCTGGCTACCGGTTGCCAGATTGGTGCGCTGATTGGCTCCAATAACCCGGCAAGAGCGTTGCACTTCCGCGCATTCGGGTTGAACCTCGGGCTGGCGTTTCAGGTTCGTGATGACATCCTTGGCATATGGGGTGAGCCGGATCAAACTGGCAAATCCGCAGCGACGGACATCATATCGCGTAAAAAGTCGCTACCGGTGCTCTATGGGCTTTCAAAAAGTGATGAACTCCGCGAGATTTACCAGCACCCACACACCGACAACGCCGAAGTACAGCGAGCTGTTGCCATTCTGAATGATGTGGGGGCGCTGGAGTTCACACGTGAACTTGAAACCAGCTACTATACGCAATCACAACAGGCCTTTGCTGCAACTGGTGCTTCCGGCGAGGCCGCCGACCTGCTGATGCAACTCGTGGATGCACTGTTCGGACGCAGTCATTAAATCAGGTCACGCAGAATTCGGTTGCTGATGAGCCGCCCCCGGTCGGTGAACAGTAACCGATCCGCAGTGAGCTGTAAGCCGCCCTGCTGCTCATACTGCTCAATTACATCGCCACGGATTTCCAGCAGGCTAACACCGAAACGGTCTTCGAAGGTTTGCAGAGAAAGCCCTTCCTGTAGCAATCGCATCCCCATCATGATTGTCTCGGAAATTTCCTCCTCATGTGGGACGTGGACGGCTTCTTCAACGACGGGCGTTCGCGGGAATTCCCACTCCCCCCGGTCTTCCTGCAACAGCTTGATGTATTTGTGAGGTGAGCGCAGGTTATGGTAGCGCACACCCCCGGCATAGCCATGTGCCCCCGGCCCCAACCCCAGATAGGGCGTGTTGTACCAGTACTGGAGGTTGTGGCGGCTCTGGTGGCCCGGTTTTGCCCAGTTGCTAATTTCGTATTGCTCGAAGCCGCCCTCGGCCAATATTGTGGTTGCCATCTCGTACATATCGGCGGCGAGGTCTTCGTCCGGGAGGGGCAGCTTGCCATTATTGACCCAGTAGTCCATTGCAGTTCTGGGTTCAAGGCCCAGCGCATATAGTGAAAAGTGATCCGGTTCCAGCGCAATGGTATCGCGCAGGCTCTGCTCCCACATAGATAGCGTCTGCTGTGGATTGCCGTAGATCAGATCCAGATTCAGGCTGTCAAAACCAGCCTCACGGCTAATCCGCACTGCATCGGCTACGGTTGCAGCGTTGTGCAAACGCCCGAACATTTCCAGTTCCGACTGCACTGTAGACTGCACGCCGATGCTGAGGCGCTTGATGCCCATCTCCCTTAGCTGGCGGGTATAGTCCACATCCAGCAAATCATTCGGGTTGGCCTCAGTAGAGACTTCCGCCCCGTCCTCGACTGTAAAGTTATGATGAATGGCCTGTAAGATACGCTGGAACTGACCGGGAGCAAGCAGCGTCGGCGTGCCGCCCCCGAAGTAAATGGTATGTACCGGCAGGTCAGGGTTCGCGTTGCCAGTGATTTCTATTTCTCGGATGAGGGCTTCAACAAATGGCTCAATCAGGTGATCCAGGTGAATGTAAACGTTGAATGCACAGTAACTACAGCGCACCGTACAGAACGGCACATGCAGGTAAAGCGATAGATTTTCCATACAGTGTCACTAAAATCCTTCAGGAAATTGCGGTACAGCGTTCGTTTTCATATAATAGCAGTTACATGTGTAGAAGCGATTACAGATTTTTGAAGCGAGGCGAGCAAAGCGATGCCCGAAACAGTTCAAATCAGTGGTGGTAACAGTGGCGGCAACCAGCGCTCCGGGGGAGATACCCTGAAGCCAAACACAGTACTCCTGCGCCGCTACAAAATAATGGGAGTGCTGGGTGGTGGGGGTATGGGAACGGTGTATCAGGCTCGTGACCTGAACTTCCCTGATGTGCGTCGGCTAACTGCCGTTAAAGAAATGCTGACGCCCAGCGGAGATCGCGCTGTTCGTGAGCAGACTCTGGCAACCTTCCAGCGAGAAGCAAACATTCTGGCGACGCTGGCTCACCCGGCGGTGCCCAACATCTATGACTTCTTCGACCAGAACAACCGCGCCTACCTCGTGATGGAGTACATCAACGGCAGCGACGTGGAAGCCCTGCTGACGAAAACCAGCAAACTGCCGGTCGAAAAGATTATCGAGTGGACGATTGACCTGTGTGAGGTGCTGCACTATCTGCACAGCCACCAGCCAGACCCGATCATCTTCCGCGATATGAAGCCATCCAATATCATGATTGATAGCCTGGGTAAAGTTCGCCTGATTGACTTCGGCATCGCCAAGACGTTCGTGAAGGAAAAAGGGACGATGATTGGCACCGAGGGATATTCTGCACCGGAGCAGTATAAGGGCAACGCATCCCCCTTCAGTGACCAGTACAGCCTGGGCGCGACCTTGCACCACATCCTGACGCGCAAAGACCCACGCCTTGAGCCTCCCTTTAGCTTCCATGAGCGCCCGATTCGGGACTTTAACGATGAGGTACCCCAGTGGTTCACAGACATCATTGACCGGGCATTGCAATTTACCCCGACAGATCGGTATGAGAACTGCGAGGAGATGAGCAACGCCATCAAAGCGAAGCTCTACGCTGGTGCCGGCACCGGTGGCGCTCAAAATGGGGCTGCCGCAGATGGGGATGGCAAAACCCGCACGATAAGTAATGATATTGAACCAAAGTGGGTCTTCAAGACCGAGGATGAGGTTCGTGGTAGTGCGACCGTACACGATGGTATGGTGTTTGTTGGCTCCTACGATACCAATGTGTGGGCACTGAGCATGGAAGACGGTCAGCTTGCGTGGAAGTTCCCAACACAGGGGGGTATTGCTTCAACACCAGTAGTAGACAAAGACTCTGGCCTGCTGCTATTCGGATCAGAAGACAACACCTTCAACGCTGTTAACTACCGCACCGGGCGTATTGTCTGGTCATTCACTACCAAAGATCGCATCCGTAGCTCGCCTGCTGTTTCACTGGGACATGTCTTTTTCGGTAGCGATGACGGATTCATGTATGCACTTCAGAGCACCAATGGCCGCAACCTGTGGAAGTTTGATGCGGGTAGCCCGGTACGTAACCGTCCTTTCGTGATGGATGACATTGTAATTTTTGGAACAGAACAGGGCGAATTGATGGCGACCAGCGTTTCTGGTGAGCGTAAATGGTCTTATCGAACACGCCGTAATGTTGCTTCTTCACCTGTTGTGCATGATGCAGAAGGTGTATGCTTCGTTGGCTCTCATGACAATTTTTTGTACGCTGTTGATGCGTCAAATGGCTTCAGTTCCTGGCGATTCCGAACCGGTGGGCCGATCATTTCTACGCCAGCCATCTACGAAGATAAGGTTATCTTCGGTTCAGTCGATAAGATACTGTACTGTGTAGACATCAACTCTCGTGAGAAGTGGCGCTTTGAACTCGAAGACCCGATTGTGAGCAGCCCGATTGTGTATCGTGGTGATGTATACTTTGGCGGAACGGACGGCAAGCTGTACTGCCTGGATGCCAGCACGGGGGAAGAAAAGTGGCGGTTCCGTGCAGATGGCCCCATCACATCCACACCACTCATCGCCGATAACACCCTGATTTTCGGCTCTATGGATTACAAGATTTACGCATTGCCGATTTTCGAGTAATTTAGCCAGAGCCTGATTTACAAGAGGGAGTTGAGACCAATGGATATGTTCCGCCGACTGTTCGGCATGTCTGGCGATGAGCCAGAAGATCCCAATGTTGTGACACAGCCATCTGCCAGTGCAGAGGTAAAGAGTGCAATAAGTGCTGAGGCTGCCCAGACAGCCCCGATGGACGACCCTGACCAGCCCGACGGTGACAGTGGTGAGGATGAACCCACGGTGCCCTTCGGGAATTTACAGACGGCACCAATGGACGATGCCCCATCTGTCATGGATGGAGCGACCCGTAAACTGCCACTGGAAACTGTCATTGCATCGCGCAATGCTCATCTTCAGTACGGCCAGTCTACCGATGTTGGCATGGTACGAACCAATAATCAGGATGCAATGCTGGCGTTCTCGTTTTCTAATCGCAGCGTGGATGACCGGCCTGATGTCGGCCTGTTTATTGTTGCTGATGGCATGGGCGGGCACCATGATGGCGAAAAGGCATCGGCTATTGTTACGCGAACAGTAGCGCGGCGTGTCATTGAGGACATTCTGCTGCCAATTATGTCTGGCGGGAACGATGACAATGACCGCCCCCCACTCACCGAAGCACTGATTGAGGCGATCCAGGCTGCTAATTCCAGTGTCATTGCGGATGTACCGGATGGCGGTACGACGATTACGGCAGTTGCAGTGGTTGGTGATCTGGCTTACTTCGCCCACGTTGGCGATAGCCGTGCCTACCTGATAACGCGAGATGGCATGGAGCAGGTTACACGAGATCACTCTCTGGTACAGCGGCTTATCGAACTGGATCAACTCACACCGGAAGAGGCACTTGACCACCCGCAGCAGAATGTACTCTATCGCGCAATCGGCCAGAGCGACTCCCTTGAAGTGGATGCGCTGATGCGTCGCTTGCCTCCCAACTCCTCCCTGCTATTATGCAGTGATGGGCTGTGGGGGCTGGTGGACGAAGATGTCATTGAACAGACCGTGCGCGAAAACCCGATCCCCCAGGAGGCGTGTGACCGCCTGGTGGCACTGGCAAACACCCGTGGCGGCAAAGACAATATCACCGCCGTTATGTTGCACATCCCAAGCTGATAACGTTGTTATAGAAAAGCGCCTGCGATGAAACAATTATTTAACCCCTATGCAATCCTCGGGGTACCGGTTGATGCTCTGAATACAGATATTGATGCCGCCTATGAGCGGCTGAAGCAAATGCTGGCTCCCTCCGTGAAGAATAAGAAGCCCGGTGCGCTGGCACAGGCCGAGCAAATTGAAGAAGCGCACAGGCTGCTACAGAGCATGTCGCGTAGAGGCGAATTCGACCGTCTCAACAAATCCAAGGGTACCGATGCGTACTTCACAACCCGGCTAACACCCAGCAAGCGCGTTGCAGAAAAACTGGGCGAGGCACAGGTTGTTTACCTGCTGGTGGACATTATCCCTAAAGTACACTCCGGGGAAACCCCCACCCGGCGCGATGCTGGCCTTAACCTGACGCTGGTGCTTGACCACAGCAACTCAATGAATGGCGTGCGCTTGAACAAGGTCAAGGTGGCTGCCACAGAAATCATTGAGCAACTGGGGCCGAATGACATTCTATCCGTCGTTACCTTTAACGACCGGGCAGAAGTGGTGATCCCGGCTACGCCAGTGAAGGAAAAGAATGTGCTGATGTCGCGTACCCGCATGATGCGTGCGATGGGCGGTACAGAACTTTACCAGGGCCTGAAGGCTGGCATTGCAGAAAACCGTAAAAACGTGCGGCCAGATCGTGTTAATCACGTCATTGTACTCACCGACGGCAATACCTACGGCGACCAGGACAAGTGCCTCGCGCTGGCCCGCCAGGTCAGCAACGAAGGCATTAGCATCAGTACACTGGGCCTCGGGTCGGAGTGGAACGACGATTTCCTGGATGAAATCGCTTCGTCAACCGGCGGATCATCCGGGTTTATCAAGTCTGCCAATGCAGTCGTGTCTTTCCTGAACAGTCAGGTTCAGAGCCTTTCAAATATCTACACAGAGCGCGTACAACTTTCCGTGGCCCCGGCTGCTGATATTGACGTAGAAATGGCGTTCAAGCTGGCGCCCAGTCCGCAACCACTCCCCGCAGAGGACAACGTAATTCATCTGGGCGGGATGCAGTTTGACCGACCGATCAGTGTGCTGCTGCAATTACAGATTCCAGCCAATCCCAAAATCGGGGCCAAGCCGCTGGTACGCACCGTAGTCAGTGGCAATGTGATGGTCAACAGCCGCATTCATACAGAAGTCAGGGATATTGCTATCGAGATTGCGGATTCCCCTGCCTACGAAGACCCGCCCAACCGCATTCTGGATGCGCTGGGTAAACTTACCCTGTATCGTATGCAGGAGCGGGCCAACGAAGCTATTGAGCAGGGCAATGTACGCCAGGCCACTACCCGTTTGCAGAATCTTGCAACCCGCCTGCTGGAAAGCGGCCATGATGAATTGGCAGAGGAAGCATTTCAGGAGGTCAAACGGTTAGAACAGACCCATTCCCTCTCTGAAGCGGGCCGCAAGAACCTGAAATACCAGACTCGTCTGCTTATCGCGGGAGACGAGGGCTAAGAAAGGACGTCACAGTTGATCATTTGTGGCAACTGCCAGTATAAAAACCGTGAGGGGTACCTGTTTTGCGAAGACTGTGGTTACCCGCTGGACGCCGGTGCCCGCGACCGCACCAGCACGCGTCAGTTCGATGAAATGGACTCCCCGGTGTTGTCTGCAAAGGCAACCTGGGGAACAGCACGCCTTAATACGGAATCGGAAATCTTCCTGCATGTAGACGACTCTCGTGAGCCGCTGAAGTTGAATGTGCTGGGGCGTAGCGTTGTGGGGCGTGAGGATCTTTCGACCCATAACCACCCGGACATTGACCTGGTACCGTTTGGCGGCCTGGAGAAAGGTGTTTCTCGTATCCATGCTATGTTCGAGCGCAGTGAGGGCACCCTGACTATTGTGGATATGGGCAGCAGTAATGGCACCCAGCTAAACGGCCAGAAGCTCATGCCCAACCAGCCCCGTGTGCTACGAGACGGTGATGAAATTCGTTTCGGTAAACTGGTTGCAAGGGTCTATTTTAAATAGACTCGAACAGTTATTACTCTTAAACATTTATGGATCGCTCATTCACGATATAATTCTGGTCAGTATATTGTGGTTATCAACTGGGTTTCTCATCAGAAAGGAGATGCGGTTCCGGGGCTACAGGCCGCTACCGCAAAAAAAGACTATGCCAACCATTGTACTTCACGTTGCCAATTCTACGCCTGTAAAGGTGGATGTCGAAGAAATCCCCAATCCTAACGATCAGGCCATTGTCGGGATGAACCCGAGAGAACGTAAC